>JAOTYQ010000666.1 GCA_029861725.1 Acidimicrobiia bacterium
GGCCCGGCCGCCTTCCGCTCCTCCCCTTGAGCCCGACGGTGCTGGCGGAGGACGTCGACGGTCTGGTCGTCGAGGTAGATCACCCGGCGGCTTCGCTTGGTCTTCGGTGTTGACAGCACGGGCTTGTAGTTGACCGTCGTCAACGTGTTGACCACCGCCAGCTGGCCGGCGTCGAGATCGACATCGCCCCACCGCAGGCCCAACACCTCACCCCGCCGCATCCCGGTGGTGGCGAAGAGGACATAGGCGGCGAAGAACCGGTCGTCGGCCACGTGGGTGAAGAAGTCCCGCAGATCGTCGGTGCTCCAGGTCCGGTGCTCCCCGTGGGAGAGGGCCGGTGGTCGCGCTGCGGCTGCGGCGTTGCGGGGGACGAGGCCCAGCCGGTCGGCGTCGCTGAGGGCCTTGCGCAACACGACATGGGTGTTGCGGACCGTCTTCGGCTTCAGCGGGCGACCGGCCCGTCCACCGGTCTCGGCCAGCGCAGCGTAGAAGCGCTCGATCTCCAGCGGGGTCAGGGCCTGCAGCTTCCGGCGACCGAGACCGTGCTTGATCCGGTCGACCGCAACGGCGTAGCTCGACCACGTCGTGTCCTTCAACCTGTGGCGCGGCCCGGTAGCCAGTCGTCGAGGAACTGGCTCGACCGTCGTCGAGCCGGAACTGACGCCCGTGCCGGACCGTACCGCTTGCATCACCTGGTGCAGTGCGGCTTCGGCTTCCCGCTTGTTGCGGAAGCCCGAGCGCTGGAGCTGGCGACGCTTGCCGATGGCGGGGTCGGCTCCGATGTCGGCTCGAAAGGCGTAGGTGCCGCTCGGCTTCTTGAACACCGACCCTCTCGCCATGCCCTGAAAGCCAGCGCTTGTGCACGTTTTGTGCACGATGGCCGATCGAGGCGAACTTCAGATTTGAACTGAAGTCGCGTTTTGCCTGTTCAGGGTGTGCCCGGGGCGGGAGTCGAACCCGCACGCTGTTTCCAGCCGAGGGGTTTAAGCCCTCTGCGTCTGCCATTCCGCCACCCGGGCGGGCCTTGTCGACATGGTAGAGGCCGGCCGGCGAGTGCCTTTCGTCGTCAGAGCGCCGGCTCGGCCCGCACGAACCGGTCGAGTAACGGGTCGGCGATGAGCCGGACTGCTGCGCTGGCTGCACCGAGCTGGAGGATGATGAAGACGATCTTCATCCCTCGGTAGAAAGCCCCGGTCTCGATGTCGGCCAACGAGATCTGCAGCGTCTCGATGCCGGCCGGCGGCGCATCCTCGGTTTGCTCCGTAGCGCTGTCGGCAGCGGCGACCTCGTCGACCGCCGGCTGGACGACCTCGCCCTCTTCGTCGAACTCCACCACCGGTCCGAACACGCAGTAGCCATCGGTCCGGTCGACGAGTGAGAACCGGTTCGAGCGCTCGTGATCCAACGCCTCACGGCTCAGCTCGTCCCGTCCGTGCGTCGTGCACTCGTACCCCGTGACGAGGTCGTCGACCGGCACGATCAGCCGGCGCGTGAACATGAGCGCCACGACGCCGACCACGACCAGCAGGGCCACGATCGCCCACTTGGCCAGATCATCCCTGGTCAACTCGAATTTCGGCGTGCCGGTCGAGGGCTGAGTCATCGACGTGGATCCTCGGAAGCTGGCTCACAGTCAGTATGCAACATCCACCGAGGTTCCCACTGCAGCCCGCCGGGAAGTTCCACACCCACCCATACGCTGGGCGGAACGGCTCCCCTGGGGCCGAACCCGCTAGGCAGCCATCCTCGCCGGCAGCGACCCCCTAGCTTCGATCTCGTCGTCGAGCAGCCCAGCGACGGCCGTCCACAGGCCATCGCGCACCGCTCCCGCCTCGACGCCCGACAGCTGCGACGCCGCCACCACACCGTCGATCATGTCGCCGACGACGGCGATCCCCGGCCGCCCCCGCAGTGCCACCGACACCGTGGCGCTGCCATCGGGCTCCCGCCTGATCGACCGCCGGATGCCCGGCGATCGCGGCGGGCTCCGGAACCCGGGCGCCTCGACCCCGAGCCCTCGAGCCGCATCGCTCAAACGCCGGGCCACTGCGGCGAACCGCACCGATGTGAGCTCCTGACCTACCTGACCTGCTCTCGGGCTCTGGCCCGAACCCTTCCGTCCGTTACCTCCTGAAGACGCCATATACCTGGCTCCGCTTTCTGCTTCCCACAAGTTCCCACAACTCGCTTCTGAACGTCTGACCGTTCCGCCTGGGGCCACTATGGCGTGGGGGTGTGACAGCGGTCCCTGGGAGCGGTCGTGGTCGCCCCCGTTCGAGGGACCATCGCCCCCCGGGGCTGGACCAAACCGTAACGTTGGGCTGCGGTCCCAGCGGCGTCACGGCGTGCCGGTCGGGATCGAGCGGAGCATGTCGGATCTCACCGAACCACCCAAGCTGAACCCGGCGCAGCAGCAGGTCACCGACGACCTGGGGGCCAAGCGCGAGGAGCGGCCGTCGTTTCGCGACGACTTGCGGGAGCACCTCCGCCACGAGATCGAGGAGACGATCGGTCCGGTGCTCACCGACATTGCCGAGCTCCCGATGTTCGTCTCCAAGCACGACCTCTCGACCCTCCACAGCTGCGAAGCCCGCTACGTCGCCGAGCGCAACATCGACTTCGCGTGGACGGTGCCGATGGCCCGTGGCTCCGTCGCCCACAAGGCGATCGAGCTCCTCGTAACCTGGCGGGGCGAGCCGGTCCCGCTCGAACTGGTCGATGAGGCGATGGCCCGCCTCGTGGCCAGCGAACGGGGGGTGGGGGTGTTCATCCACTCGCTCACCGAGGCCGAACGGGCCGAGCTCGCAGGGCGGGCCAACGACTTCGTCGCTACCTTCCTCGACACGTTCCCGCCGCTCAACCGGCGGTGGGTACCGGTGGCCGAGTCCCGGGTTCGGGCCGAGCTGTGCGAGGACCAGCTGGCCCTCCAGGGCCGGGTCGACCTGAGTCTCGGGCGGCCAGACGGCAACGTCGCCGGCAAGGTCCTGATCGACTTCAAGACCGGTCGCCCATCGGTGGCCCACATCGAGGACCTCCGCTTCTATGCGCTTCTCGAGACGCTGAAGGTCGGCGTGCCACCTCGGCTACTCGTCAACTACTACCTGGAAGCCGGCGAGCCTCGCCGAGAGGAAGTCACCGAAGACCTCCTGTGGTCGGCGGCCAAGCGCCTCGTCGATGCGGTCGGCAAGCTGATCGAGCTGGACGCCCGAACGCCAAGATCGCCGACCACGTCTCCCGGCCCGGCCTGCCGATGGTGCCCGGCCGCCGGGACCTGCGACGACGGCCGCCGCTACCTCGCCCGAGCCGACGAAGCCGACGAAGCCGACGGCGTCCTCCCCCACTGACGGCCGCTCGCGGCCGGCAGCCTGAGCACTGACGGCCGCTCGCGGCCGGCAGCCTGAGCACTGACGGCCGCTCGCGGCCG
>JAOTYQ010000667.1 GCA_029861725.1 Acidimicrobiia bacterium
CGGCTTGCTGTCGGCCCTCGAGCCCCGGGAACGACAGGTGGTCTTCGCCCATGAGCGGGCTCACCTTCGCCAGGGCCACCACCGCTACGTGCTGACCGGGTCGCTCGCCGTGGCGATCGTTCCATTGCTTCGGCCGCTGGTCGACCGGCTCCGCCTCGCCACCGAGTACTGCGCGGACGAAGAGGCCGCGGCCACCCTCGGCGACCGACGCCTGGTGGCGACCGCCATCGCCAAAGCGGCGTTGACCAAGACCGCGTTCAACGGTGTCGTGCCGGCGTTCAGCGGCGGTCCGGTTGTCGCCCGTGTGAATGCATTGATGAGCGGGCCTCCCAGCAGCTGGAGCACCTGGTTCGGACTCGTAGCGATCGCGGCAGGGACCGTGTCGGCAATAGCGGCCGGCTCGATCCAACTGCATCACCTCTGGGTGCTCGCGGATCACATCTGCCACGGCTGACCGGTCGAGCGGCTTCTGACCCGAGGCGAGCACAGCCCGTTTCCTCCGGAAAGGGTTGCGGCTACGACGGACTGTCGTATCATGGGCGGCGGCCTGCGGCAGCAGGGGCAACCGAGGGCCGAATCGTTTGTCCGCTCGCTGCTGGATAGGTCGTACGTGAGGGCGTTCCGCCGTGCCATCGTCATAGCTGTGCTTCTCGCCGGGGCGCTGGGCCTGTTGGCCGGTCCGGTCGGTGCCCACACGGGATTCGAATCCTCCGATCCGAGCGACGGCGCGACGATCGAGGAGCCGATCGAGCGCCTCGTCCTCCGCTTCAGCGGACCAGCCGAGCCAGCTGGCGATGGATTCCGGGTGCTCGACCCTGCGGGTGCGCTCCGTCGACCCGACTCGGTCACCGGCGACCGTCAACGCCAGGTCTGGACGCTGGAATTCGATCCGCCACTCGCCGGCGGAGCGGTCGGCGTGCGCTGGACTGTGCAGGCCCCGGACGCCCACCCGATCGACGGCAGCTTCAGCTTCATCGTCGCCGCTCCCCCACCACAACCCGGCCAACCCGACAACGCGACCGGTGCCGCAACCGAGCTGAGCGAAATGGCGACCGGAGGCGACGGCCCGGGGGCTGTGGCGCTCGAAACCGATACATCCGATTCGGCCGAAGCGACGGCGTCCGCGGTCGGCCGTCGAGCGAGCCCGAGGATTCAGGAGCTCGACGCCTTCTTGGCAGAATCCGATGCCCGGGCCCGCTACGCCGAGGAGCTCGGGGCGGCCGGTCGGCTGCTCGGTCTGACCGCGGCCATGATCAGCATCGGTGGCATCGTCTTCGCCGCAACCGTCGTCGCGAACCGCCGGCGCGACGCATACTCGGTCCTGCGTTGGGTGCGCAACGGCGGAGTGCTTCTGATCGTTGCCGCCGTCGTCGAGCTCCTCGCCCAGCTCGCGGTCACCAGCGGCGACTGGTCGGGTCTTGCGTCCCCAGCTGCGCTAGAGACGGCGGTGCTCGCTCCATTCGGAATCGCCCTCGGGCTACGAGCCCTCGGCGGCGCGATCCTGTTCACCGCCGCAGAAACGCGAGCCGAGCTCATCCGCGAGCTGGCCAGAGCCAGCGCGCGGCAGCGAACGGCTGTCCCGGTAGGGGCCACACACACCAGCCAAGCGGCACCGCTGCGCGTGCCTAGCTGGCCCGCAGCCCCGATCAAGGCGGAGGCCAGCCCAGACCGTGACCGGCCAGCCACGCTTCGCCAGCTCCCAGCGTCACCGGGCCTCGCGCTCGGGGCGCTGGGGCTGCTGCTCTCCTTCACCTTCGATGGCCACACCGTGAGTCAGGGTGGCCGCTGGGTCACCGCTGCCGTCGACATCGTCCACGTAGCCGCCGGCGCTGTCTGGGCCGGCGGGGTGTTCGCCCTGGCCGGAGTGCTCTGGGGTCGGCAACGGCGCGGCGTGCGTCTCCAGGCCCTCGAGCTCGCCGTCCGGTTCTCCGTGATCGCTGCGCTCGCTCTGGCCGCGGCGGGGATCGCCGGCACGGTGCTGGCCGTGATCATCCTCGACAGCCCCGCTGAGCTGTGGTCCACGCCCTGGGGCCGGCTGCTGATCGTGAAGTTCCTCGCCGTGGCCTGCGCTGCTGGCCTCGGTGCCTACAACCACTTCATGGTGATCCCCTGGATGAACGACGACCCCTTCGACGACAGCCGTTCGGTCTGGCTGCGGAACATGGTGACCGTCGAGGCGTTCGTGCTCGCATCCGTGATCGCGGTCACCGCCCTGCTCGTCGGCGCCGCATCCTGAACCCTGCCGTTCAGCCGGCGTCAACCAAGTCGCTCGACCCGTTCCTGATACTCATCGGAATCGAGCTCGCCTCGTGCGTAGCGCTCGGCGAGGATCCTGCGGGCCCCGTCCAGCGGATCGTCCCGATGGGCTCCGGACCGGCCTCCAGCCCCGGGTCCTTGGGTCGATCGAATGAACCAAGCCACCAGCCCGGTCAGGCCGATGAATAGGATCGGTCCCCAGAACATCAGCATCCACCAGCCCCCATCGCCCCAGTCCATGTGCCCGCTCGATCCGCCATCGGCCAGCAGCTGCGTCAACGACGCCATGACCATCCGTGCTCCTCGGGCTCTTCGCGGGATCGGTATCCCGTCGGCCTGATGGTGGGCTTGGACGGTTGAGCGCGAGTAGAGGCCTAAGTCCTAGGTACTACACTTAGTAGTTGTTGTAGTAGGGGGTCTCGGACGCGGCGAGATGCGGTGATGACCGGCACCCGGGGGGCACGCTTCAGCCCCGACCACGGTGTCTTCGCCTTTGCCGGCGTCGCCCTCCCACCGGCTGCGGCCACTCTCGCCATGAGTGCCTCCACGATCGTCGTCGCCGCCAACGCGCAGTTGCTCCGCCGCCTCGACCTCCGCCCGGCTCCCCTCGCCAACAGCCCATCGCTCATCCAGCGGGAACCGGCGAAGGGTTGCTGACCACCGATCGGCCACCCCCTACCTTGCGCGACTCGACTGCCTAGCGACGACGCCACTCATCGCCTCGAGCACATCGTCGAGAGAGCATCGGGCCCCGGTCTGTAGGTACTCCATCGCTCGGAGGGCCGCTTCGTGGGCTTCTACGCTCGAGCCCGCGACGCAGTCCTCGATGACCCGGCAGAAGTAGTCCGACTGATGGCCGTCAACGAACGTGTAGTGGACGCACACGTCGGTCAGACCGCCACAAAGCAGCAGCGTGTCGACGCCCAAGCCACGGAGCAGGATCTCGAAGTCGGTTCCGAAGAACGCCGAGTAGCGACGCTTCCTGATCAAGTAGTCGGTCGGCTCGAACCCGGTCTGCTCGGCGGCGACGGCGGTCAGTGGACTGTCCTCGAGGCAGTGGACGTCCTCACTGCCGTCGAGCTCCCGACCGAAGTCGACCAGGTCGGGACGGTGCACCTCCTGGATGAAGATCACCGGGATGTCACAGAGGCGAGCCCGGTC
>JAOTYQ010000668.1 GCA_029861725.1 Acidimicrobiia bacterium
CGGGGAAGGACTTTCGGGTCGAGCGCTCCTCGTTGCCCCGCACGGTCACATCGATGAGGCAGGTGTAGCCGAAGACGCAGTCGAGCGCATCGTCGACTACCACGTTCGACGCTGACCTCCCGATGACGACGCCGAGCTCAGCCTCCTGGTCGGTTCGCCGCTCGGGGAAGGGCACCGGCACTACTCCGCTCATACCGGTGACCGAGCTCGGCGACTTCAGGAAGAAGCCGAGGCCGGAGACCGTGTGCTCGACCTTCATCTCCTCGCGGTGGCTGCGGTAGTTGACCGGTGCGCCGAGGATCTTCCCGGGAACCGGGACCGGTGGGCCGAGTTTGGCGAGGTCCAACGGCTGCGAGTCGCCCCCAGGGGGAGCGTCGCACCTGTCGACCAGCTGGGTGATGGCGTTGATGAACCGGGCTGGCCCTCGGTCTCCGGGACCGTCGAGAGCGACAACGGTCTCACCGTCGATGACGACCGGAGCACCGCCATGGTTCGCCACCTTCACCGCTGAGCCGCCTCCCGGTACAGGCCGAGCCGCTGCGCGACGGGTGAGGTGTCGATGACCATGACGACCCCCGAGCCCGTCCGACTGGTGAACGACGCAGGCGTCCAGCTCCGGAGCGAGATGACGTCGAACCGATCGAGGTCGAGAGCTCCGAGCTCGAAGCGGCCACGGCCGATCAACGCCACCGCGCCGGCGGTCCGGGCCGGGAGGTGAAGTGTCGCTCCCTCGTCGACCGCGTGGGCGGTGACGGCGAGCGTCGGCAGGACCGATCCGTCTCCGTACCGGTAGCTGCGGACCCCGCTCACGTCCCGCGCTTCGCCCAGCTCAGGCTCGACGTCGGACCAGGCGAACCGGATCATGGACGAGACCGGGATCGGTGGGTCGAGCAGATCGGAACCCCGGGGCTGCCCCGCTGGCTCGAACAGCACGCCCCCCAACGCGGCCACGAGCGGGAGATCGACCACGTCGAGCCACACGGCCCCAGCTCCGCCTCGCTCCTCGTGTCCGTGCCAGGTGCCCGACGGGTTCAGTACCACGTCGAGAGGGTCGAGCAGCAGGTCGTCGTCGTTCACGGTCGTGATCAGCTCCGTCGCCTCCAACCCGACCCGAAGGGCCGCCGGGGTATGGCGGTGGGCAGCGGCGGCTTCACCGGCCCGGAGGAGCTGGATCCCGGCGTGGAGCCCCTCGGCGGCCTGGCAGTCGGAGAGGTCGGGATGGGCGAGCAGGGCAACCCTTCGCTCACTCGAAGCCTTGTCGAGGGTCTCGCTTACCGCCACCAGCTCCCGTCGCACCGTGTCGTATCGCCACCGGTAGGCGCCACCGTGGGGGTGGAGCGGCATGAAGTCCGGCGGCCGATCCCAGAGCGGGACGAGGTCGGGACTCTCGAAGACACCCATACTGGGCTCCTGGGTTTGGCTGCATGGCCGGTCGGCGATAGCGAAACCGCCACCCCGCCGAAGCGGGCGCGTCTTCCGCCCCGACGAACACAGTCTGTTCCATCGCGAGCAAGACCGAAAGCGCACACCGCCGGCAGGGTTGGCCGCTCCGGCCCCCGGCGGCTACAACGGCATCGTGCTGCGAGAGCTTCCCGACGCCGACGATGTCGCCGACCCCGAGCCGTTCGCTGGCGAGGACCATCCGATGCGACAGGTGACCCGCCAGGTGGCGTTCGAGGCCGGGTGGTCGTCGGGCCGGGCGGTGAAGGTCTCGGAGCTGTTCGACTCGCTGGCCGACGACTGGTCGGCCGATCACGTCGACGACGTGAAGGCTGCCCCGGTTCGCGATGCGCTGATTCGAGGCGGGGTCGATCCCCGTGGCCTGTGGGCCGACCTCGGCTCGGGTACCGGTGCCGGCACCCGGATCCTGCACGGCCGGGTCGAGCGCCTCGTCGCCATCGACCTGTCGGCCCGGATGCTGGCCAATGCTCCCGACCTCGTGCCACGGGTTCGGGCCGACGCGTCGGTCCTGCCGTTCGAGTCGAACACCTTCGACGCCGTGCTCCAGGTCAATATGCTGCTGTTCCCCGCCGAGCTCGATCGGATCCTCAAACCGGACGGCTACTTCATCTGGGTGAACTCGCTCGGTGATCAGACCCCGATCCACCTCCCGCCCGCCGATGTGGTCGCTGCTCTGCCCGGCTCGTGGTCGGGGGTGACCGCTCGCTCCGGGACGGGCTTCTGGGTCGTTCTCAGGAAGCCGTGACGGCGGCGCCTGCCGCCAGCCCGGACAGATAGGCGCCCTCGAGCTTCGAGCCCCCGAACCCGTCTCCGGCGAACACGAGTGGTCCCGGCTGCGGCACGCCGGCGACGGTGGCCACGAGGCAGGGATCGGGGTGGGATCGCACCGGTCCGGTGTAGCGCCATCGCTCGATCTGGAGCTCGACAATCTCTGCCGGGGCCACCATTTGGCGGGCGGTCGGCAGCAGAGCCTCGACGATTTCGTCGTCGTCGGCTGGCCACAGGTCGGCCGAGCGGGCGTGTGCCGTGTGGAAGGTCACGGCCGGCACGGGGCTGATGCCCTTCGCCTGATTGTCGGCGACGAACGTGAACGTCGGGTCGTCCGGGCGCTGCAACGCCCCTGGTGCGGGAAGGTCGGGCGGCCGGTCGAGGACGGCCAACAAGGCGATGACCCGGTGATAGGCGAGACCGTCGAGCGTCGACGAGCAGTCGGGGGTCAGCAGGGTGCCGCCGGCTTCCAGCAGCTCGAGCGCGAGAGGAACCGGTGGCGTGACGACCAGCGCCGATACGTCCGTGATCGTCTGTTGGCGGCCCGCTCTGCCGTCACGATCAGCCTCCTCGTCGTCGATTCGCCACCCCTGGTCGCCAGGCCGGATTGCCGTTACGCGCCGGCCCGTGGCCACGTCGACGCCGGCCCCGGCGAGGTCCGACGCCAAGTAGCGAGCCAGTTCGTTCATACCGCCGGCCACCCGGTAGCGGGGGTAGCCGTCGACCTCACCGAAGCCCCGGCACCACTCCTCGACCACCCCAGCCGCCAGCCACTCGTCGACCTCGCGTCGGAACTCGTCGGAGCGAACCGTGAAGAACTGGGCGCCGTGGTCGAGGGTGGCCCGACCGATCCGTTTCGTGGCGAGGCGGCCACCGACGGTCAGGCCCCGTTCGATGACCGCGACCTGGGCCGGGTCGACGCCATCGAGTCCTCGAACCAGTCGGTTGGCTGCGGTGAGGCCGCTGAGACCGGCACCGATGATCAGAACCCCGAGAGAAGCCATCGGTGGGAACCTAGATCCGTGTCCGTCGCACGAGCAATCGACGCGGTCTGGCCGGGTCGTTCTCGGTTCGGAGCTTTTTTCGGCGGGGGCTTGCAGACCGCCGATTTCCTGCGATGCTCACACACCATGAGTCGTATCCTCGTCGCCGAACAGATCGCCGATGCCGGCCTCGACAAGCTCCGG
>JAOTYQ010000669.1 GCA_029861725.1 Acidimicrobiia bacterium
CTGTTGGGCAGCCGGGTCACAGTTCAGTGATGGAGTCCAGGATGTTGAGGCGGGCAGCGCGACGGGCCGGGAAGGACGCGGCGATCAGTCCGGCGAGCGCAGCGATGACAACGTAGACGGCGAGCGAGACGTAGGGAATCGCGAGCCGATCGATGATGTCGCCGGGTATGGCGAGCACCGCGATCCAGCCGAAGGCGATACCAACCGCCACTCCGAGGAGTGCCCCGAAGAGCGACACGATGCTCGCCTCGAGCCGGATGAGGCTGCGGGTCTGCCGGCGCGTCATCCCAATCGCCCGCATCAGGCCGATCTCCCGGGTTCGCTCGAGCACGGCCAGAGCCATCGTGTTCGTGATGCCGAGGAGCGCAATGACGATCGCCAGTCCGAGGAACACGTTGATGATGATCAACAGCGTGTCGAGTTGGCCTTCGACCCGATCCTGGAACTGAGCGTTGGTCTCGAACTCGAGTTGCGGGAAGTCGGCCTGGAGCGGTTGCAGCGCCGCGCCTGCCTCCTCCGACGTGACGCCTTCCGCCAGCTTGATGGAAAGCGTTGCATCGTTCTGGTCGGTGAAGTTGGCCTCCCAGGCTGAGAGGTCGATCAGGTAGTCGCCGATCAGGAACGAGTTGTCATAGATCCCACCGACGGTCATGGACATCGTGCCGGTGCTGGCGAACTCGACGGCGAGGGTGTCACCGACGTCCAACCCCAGGTCCGTTGCGGCCTCCGAGTGGAGCAGGATGTGGTTGGCGTCTGCCGAAGCCGACGGATCGCCACTGACCATGTCGACGTCCATCAGGTCGTCGAGCAGTGTGATGTCTGCGGCAGTGACCCCTCGCTCGGAGTCACCGATTCTCGCGTTCCCGAACCGCACCGAGGAGACCTCGTCGAACTCGGGGAGGGCGGCGATCCGGTCGCCAACCCGGTTGCTGAAGGTGCCCTGATTCGATGCGGTCACGAGATAGTCGGAGACGACCGTCGATTCCATGTCGGCTCGAAACGAGGACTTGAGCGACGTGGCCACCACGCTGGCCATGGCGATGAGGGCGAGCCCGATCATCAGGCCCGCGGCCGTCGATGCCGTTCGCTTGTTGTTCTTTGCCGCGTTCTTCCGTGCCATGTGCCCGGTGATCTTGTTGCGAGGCAGATGCTCGAGTGGAATCCCGAGGAACGACGCAGAGGGGCTGGAGAAGAGCGGCGAGAACATCGAAACCGAGACGAAGGTGCACACCGATCCGAGGCCCAGGATGCTGAGCAGCAAGGCCGTGTTGTCGCTTCCTCCGAACAGCCCATAGGCGATTCCCGTCACACCGATCACGGCGAGAACGATGGCGATGATGGTGCGCCGCGTACCTTCCCCGGAGCCGAACCTGAAACCCGCTCGCATTCCTGCCATCGGCGAGATGCCGGCCGCCCGGCGAGCCGGGGAGAGCGAGGCGACGAGTGTCACGCCGATACCGACGACGAGGGCGAGAATGATCGTCCGCGCATTGATGATGATGTCGATCGTGGGCAGGCTCAGCCCCATCATGTCCATGATCTGCCGCAATCCGAGCGCCAGCGCCACGCCGCCGCCGAGCCCCAGGATCGAGGCGACCGCGCCGATGATTACCGCCTCGAACAGGGCGCCGAACCGAACCTGTCGGGCGCTTGCCCCCAGAGCCCGGAGCAGTGAGAGCTGCCGTACCCTCTGACCCAGGAGGATGTTGAAGGTATTGGCGATGATGAACGTGCTGACGAAGACGGCGACCAGAGCGAAGGCGAGAAGCACGTTGCCGAAGATGCCGATGATGTCGCCGAGCTCATCCTGGACCTCGGTCACCAGCGCGTCGTGGGCGACGACCTCGACGCCCGTTGGGAGGGCGCCCTCGATCCGCGAGGCAAGCTGCTCGGCATCGACGCCCGGCTCCGCTGCGACATCGATGTAGCGGACGAGTCCCTCGCTGCCGTCGAGGCGCTGGAGCTCATCGAGATCGAACGATGCCAGCCCGAAGCCGCTCAGAGTCCCGTCCTCGCCGAACTGGTTGAGGCCAACCAGCTCGAACGGTTCTGGACCGTCGATGCCGATCACGCTGTAGACCTCACCGATCACCATGTTCTCCCGCTCGGCGGTTGCTCGATCAAGCGCGAACTCGCCAGGACCCGGCACCCGCCCATCGAGCAGTTGCAACGCCCCGATCTCGGTGCCGTCCCAGCTCACGGCCACGACGGGAGACATCGTCGATCCGAGCGGATTGCCCTCGCCGTCGAGGGGCGTCACGCTCAGGGAGTCGGTGTTGGGACTGACCGCCTGG
This sequence comes from Acidimicrobiia bacterium, assembly GCA_029861725.1. GTDB lineage: Bacteria > Actinomycetota > Acidimicrobiia > Acidimicrobiales > SZUA-35 > CADEDH01. The sequence goes on from JAOTYQ010000669.1 coordinate 2,295, forward strand.
ACACCGTCGACGCCGGCCACGATATCGGCGAGGCTCTCCTCGATCTGGCGATCGGTAAAGGCGATCTCGTCGAAGTCGCTCTCAGCCCGGACCTGGGCGTCCGTGGTTTCGAACCCGGTGTCGACCATCGAGTTGAGTGACGATCTGAGCCCGTCGGAGAGCACGAAGGAGGCGACGACGAAGCTCACACCGAGCAGTACCGCGGAGGTCGTCAACCCGAACCGGATCTTGTTCTTCCGCATGTTGCGGACGCTGAGCAGCATCATCGCGCGCATGGGCTAGACCTCCAGTGCCCGGATGCGGTCGAAGACCATCTCCGTCGTCGGATTCTCGAGCGAGTCGACCATTCTTCCGTCCCGAAGGAAGATGACCGTGTCTGCGTACGAGGCTGCTCCCGGGTCGTGGGTGACCATGACGACGGTCTGATCGAAGTCGTCGACCGCTCGCCGCAGGAAGCACAACACCTCCCCACCGGCGGTGGAGTCGAGGTTGCCCGTCGGCTCGTCGGCGAAGATGATCTCCGGTTTGCTCACCAGCGCCCGGGCAACGGCAACACGCTGCTGCTGGCCACCGGACAGCTCATCGGGGTGGTGGTGGAGCCGGTCGTCGAGGCCAAGGCTGCCGATCACCCGCTGCTCCCACTCCTTGTCGGGCTTCTCACCTCCGAGGAGGAGTGGGAGGAGGATGTTCTCTTCCGCCGTCAGCGTTGGGACCAGATTGAAGGACTGGAAGATGAATCCAAGTCGCTCCCGACGAAGGAGGGTGAGTGCCCGATCGGGGAGCTCGGAGATCGGGGTGTCGCCGACCTTGACCTCTCCCTCGGTCAGTTCATCGAGACCCGCAACGCAGTGAAGCAGCGTCGACTTGCCGGATCCCGAAGGACCCATGATGGCGGTGAGCTTCCGAGCCTCGAATCCGACGTCGATGCCGTCGAGGGCCAGGACTTCGGTGTTGCCCGTCCCGTACCGCTTGGTGAGGCCGGTGGCCGTCGCCGCCATCGCCCTGGGGCTCTGCTGCGACGGCGGATGTATATCTCTCTTCCGGTTCTCCTCGAGAGTTGCCATGATGCTCCTTGGCTTTGTCGACGCGGCGCCCGGCGGCCTTCTAC
>JAOTYQ010000111.1 GCA_029861725.1 Acidimicrobiia bacterium
GGTCGGTATCGGTATCGGTATCGGTATCGGTCTCGCCGTCGCCATCGCCCTGCTGCTGGCCTATCCGGTCCACTATCTCTCCTGGGCTCACCGGGGGCGAATGTTTGCTGAACCGGGCCCGTCCCAGTTCGTGGTAGGCGAACTGGGAGGCGACGCAGCCGGGGTCTGAGCAGTACACGACGATCTCGTCGTCGACACCGAGCTCCGCCAGCAGCTGCTCGGTGTTGTCGTCGCCTCGTTCCAGCCGGGCCTTCAACTCCTCGCGTCGATCGTTCGCATGTCGGTCCTCCGGTTGGCATCGACCCGTAGTCTGGTACCGCTGAGCTTCGACGACCGCGGGGTGGTCCTGCGCCACCCCGGGCGCCGCTCTACCGGGTGGTTCCTACTGCGGATCACCGATCCCCCGTGACGACAGGAGACCCAATTGGATATTGAGACCGATGCCGTCATGGAAGGCCTGCGACAGCTGATCGCCGAGGAGATGTACCTCCTCGGCCGCGAGCTGGAGGACTCGCTCGATGGCGGGCAGCCCGCTCGCCTGGAACACCTGATCGAGACACTCGACGCTGCGGCCGAACTCCTGGCCCGTCACCAGGCGGCCCGCCCGAACCGCTAGCTCGAATCGCATTCGCTGTTAGCGTTGACGGCCCGCTGACCAGCGATTTCAATGGCCACAACACATCCGGCAACGACTGGAGGGGACCAATGGTTGCTGCACAGCCGGCCGCGTACCCAGCGCGGCTCGAGATCGACTACCCGGAGGAGCTCAATCGGGTCACGACAGCGTTCCGTCTGATCCTGATCATTCCGATCGCCATCTTGATAGGAATCCTCTCGGCCAACGGGAGCTCGACCTACATCACCGACAGTGGAGACGTGATCACGACCTCGGGTGGCGGGATCGCCGGTGGGTTGGCCGTGGCCACCGCGTTGATGATCATCTTCCGCCAGCGGTATCCGAGGTGGTGGTTCGACTTCGCCCTCGAGTTCACCCGTTTCAGCACGAGGGTCGGGGCGTATTTCGCCCTCCTCACCGACCAGTACCCGTCGACGGTCGAGGAGCAGACCGTCCACCTCGATGTCGACTACCCCGATGTCGAGCGGGACCTGAACCGGTGGCTGCCCATCGTCAAGTGGATCCTGGCGATCCCGCACGTGATCGTGCTCATCGTGCTGTCGATCGGCGCGTTCTTCGCCGTGCTCATCGCATGGTTCGCGATCCTCTTCACCGGGCAGTATCCGCGAGCTCTGTTCGACTACGTCGTAGGCGTCGCACGCTGGTGGCTGCGGGTCGATGCTTACGCCACGTTGCTCGTCACCGACCGCTACCCCCCGTTCTCCCTGTCCTGACTCACTGCGCCCCGTTGGCTTCGAGTTGGAACTCGACCCGGCGGTTGAGGGCTCTGCCTTCGGCGGTTGCGTTCGTGGCGATGGGCTGGGTTTCGCCAGCGCCCAGTGCCGTGAGCCGTGCCCGGTCGATACCGGCCTCGGCGAAGTAGTCGACGACCGATTCGGCACGGGCCAGGCTGAGCGCCTGGTTGCCCTGCTCGGGACCCGTCGAGTCGGTGTGTCCCTCGACGCTCATGAGGAGCGAGACATCACGGGTCATGATCGACACGGCGATGTCGAGCAGTGGCGAGATCTGGGACGTGATCTCGGTTTCGTTGACCGGGAAGTTCACGCCGCCCTGCAGTCTGCCCGAGATGACACCCTCCATCACGCTGATCTCATAGCGGGGAAACGGAGCCAACAGGCCGAGGATGCGGGGGATCGTGTACATCCAGAACGTCGTGGCGGCCGAGGGGCTGACCGTGAGCTCGTCGGTGACGTTCTCTTCTCCGTAGGCGGCCGTGGCGCCATCGATAAGGAGCCGACGGACGGTTTCGGACCCCACCTCGCCACCGATGGTCAGCCGACCGTCTTCGACCGCGGCCTGGAAGCGGTTGGGCCCGAGGCCGGTGATCTCCATGTTCTCCACCTGCACGGGGCGGCCCCCCAGTTGTTCCAATGCTCCCGTTAGCAGGTCGACACGAGCTTGATCGGGTGATCGACCGGTCAGCGTGACCTCCGCTTCCGTGATCCTGATCGTGCCGTCGGTGATGCTGGGCAGCAGCCCGATCAGCTGGGGGCTGGGGGCCAGGAAGGGCGCCGGCTCGAGCGACTCGTCGACCTCGATCTCCGACTGCACGTATGGCGCATAGGCGGCTTCTGCCGCTTGCAGCAGTGCGGCCTCGACCTCGCTGTCCGGCACGCGACCAGACAACCGGAAGAGCCCCTGACCAGGCTCGACGTCGAGGTCGAGCGTCGCTTCGACATAGGCCGTCTCGGGCGGCGTCGTGTCGATGGCCGACTCCCCGTCGGTCGGCTCCGGTTCCGACGCCGCGCCGACGTCTTCGGTGCCGAGGGTCGTTGCGCTGTCAGCGGCTGGCGCCTCGACGCTTTGCTCTGAATCGTCCGAGGCTAGAAAGGCGAGGAACCCCAGCGTGAGCAGAGCGACGCCAAGAGCGGCCAACGTCAAGGGATGCAGCAAGATCCCGCGTTCTGCCAATACCGCGTCCTCATCGACGCCAAAATCCTCGTCGAAGTCACCCACAGGTCCGCCGCCTCTCCTGCCCCTGACCGCCCACTGTAGGGAAGCGGTCGAGACTGCGGTGCCAGCCGATTGGCGACCGCCGGTGGCGATCACGGGATGGGCAAGCCCGGATCGGGCTCCCTGGCTCGATGCCCGGCGTCAGGCGAACGTGGTGCGGATCGCGCCCACGATCTCGTCGGGGGCGTCCTCTTGGATGTAGTGGCCGGCTTCGGGCAGCTCGACGTAGGTCGCCTCGGGGAACTGCGAGCGCCACCGGCTGATGGTGGCGTCGCTGGCCAGGGCGGGGTCCTTGCGACCGAAGATCAGCACGACGGGTCTGTCGGAGAGAGTGTTGGCGACCCGCTCCTCGAGCGAGCTCAGCCAGGGATGGGCGTCGAGAATCTGCTTGGGGAACACCGCGATTCCGCGACGGGACTCGGGAGTAGGAACGACATCAGTGTAGTGGGCGAACTCCTTGTCGGAGAGCTTGACCTGGAGCGATCGCTTCATCAAGAGCGTGACGAAGATGTTCCGGTTCGTGATGAGCCACTGCAGCGGCCGGGTTCCGAGCGTCTTGCTGAACACCTTCATGAGGCGATCGTCGCCGGGCCAGAACCAGGTGTTGCCCATGACCAGACCATGGACCCGGTCAGGGTTGCGTGACGCGATGTCCATGCCGATGGGCCCGCCCCAGTCCTGGCCCATGACCACCATGTCGGTGAGGTCGAGATGATCGACCAGCTCGGTGACGACGGCGGAGTGCTCGGCCGGGGTGTAGCCGTAGCCGTCCGGATGGACCGACAGACCGAAGCCTGGGTAGTCGGGCACGACACATCGGAACTGGTCGCGGAGCCCGCTGACGATCTTGCGGTAGAGGAAGCTCCAGTCCGGATTGCCGTGTAGCAGCAGCAGCGTTCGCCCACTGCCCTCGTCGATGTAGTGCACCGGGCCGACCGAACTGCTGAACCATCGAGACTCGAACGGGAACAGGCCTGGGTCGGGGGTGAAGTCGACTACTTCCTCTGGGCGGTCCATGACGATCTCCTCACGATGGTGCCCATCACGGACGGTACACCTCAACACTGTGTCGCGGTAGGAACGAGGCGGGCGCACCTGCTCGAGCCGACCCGGGGGGTAGTGACCGGCTCGAGCAGGCGATGCTCAGACGTCGACCGGTTCGGGCTCAAACGATGGCTCGGGCCGGGACGGATCGGCCTGAGGAGGCCTGTCGCCGTTGCTGGAGATCACCGGGATGGGCTCGAGGTGACCGGTGCCTTCGACGTTCAGCTGCGGGATCAGGCGGTCGAGCCATCTCGGCATCCACCAGTTCCTGTCGCCGAGCAGCTCCATCGTGGCCGGGACGAGCAACATGCGGATCAGCGTGGCGTCGAGCAGAACCGCCAGCGCAAGGCCGAGACCGAAGAGCTTGATGATGCGGTTGTCCTCGAACATGAACGAGCCGAAGACCACGACCATGATGGCGGCAGCGGCCGTGATCACCCTGGCGGTGGCGGCCAGGCCGTCGGCCACCGATTCGACGGCGTCGTTGGTCTTCACGTACTCCTCCCGGATCCGGGAGAGCAGGAACACCTCGTAGTCCATCGACAGACCGAACACGATCGCGAACAGCATCATCGGCACGAAGGGCTCGATCGGTGCGCCGGCGATGCCGAGCAGGTCCCCTCCCCATCCCCACTGGAACACCGCCACCACGACGCCGTAGGCGGCGGCGATCGAGAGGATGTTCATGATCACCGCCTTCACTGGAACGAGCAACGACCGGAACACCATCGTCAGGAGCACGAACGACAGGGCGAGCACCGCTCCGAAGAAGACGAACACCCGTCGGGCCAGGAAGTCCGTGAAGTCGATGTTGGCCGCTGCGGTACCGGTGACTTTGACATCGAGCGTCGTGCCGGCTGTTGCCGCCGGAATGACGTCGTCGCGAAGGGTGGTGACCAGGTCGCTCGTGGCCTCGGCTTGGGGTGCGGTCGTCGGGATCAGGTTCATGACGAACGCCTCGGGCGACGCCGGGTCGTTGGGGAAGGCGGGGGTGACCGCGGCAACGCCGTCGGTCTCGGCCAACACCTGGTTCAGATTCTGGACCGCGTCGGGCGAGTCGTTCGCTCCGGGAACGACGGTGATCAGGAACGGACCGTTGAATCCCTCACCGAAACCCTCAGCGAGGAGATCGTAGGCCTGGCGGGTGTAGGTGTCTTCGGGGAAGTTGCCCTCGTCGGAGAACCCGAGCCGCAGGCTGAGAATCGGCGCAGCCAGAATCAACAGCACGACGGTTCCGGCGATGAGCCACACCCACGGCCGGCGCTGGATCGTCCGGCTCCAGCGGTATGCGAACGTCTCCCGCACCGGCTTGGCCTGGCGACGCGGCACCTCGCGTCGCAGCGGGCGCACAGCGAAGCTGACCAGCAGGGTGAGCACGGCGAGGATCGCGCCGATGGCGGCGAGGGGCGGGAAGCCAATGCCGAGACCGAGGAGCGCCAGGGCGGCAAAGCCGGCGGTGATCAGGCCCCGCCAGCGGGTGACCTCGATCCGCTCACCAGCCAACCCGAGCAGAGCCGGCAGCAGTGTGATCGAGCTGATCATGGTGAGCAGCACCGTGACCGCCGCTCCTATCCCGAGGCCAGACACGAAGCGAAGGCCCATCAGCAGCATGCCGAGCAGGGAGATGACGACGGTGATCCCGGCAAAGATCACGGCCCGACCAGCGGTGTTCATCGCGGCCAGCGTGGCGGCCCGGGGTGTCTGTCCGGTGTGCAGTACCTCCCGGTAGCGGGTGACGATGAACAGGGCGTAGTCGATCCCGACGCCGAGACCGATCATGGCCCCGAGCGTAGGGGTGAAGTCGGGGATCGTGAAGACGTTGCTCAGGAGGAGGATCGATGCGATACCGGCCCCGACCCCACCCAGTGCGACGGCGATTGGCAGACCCATGGCCAGCACGGATCCGAAGGCGAGAATGAGGACGACGACGGCGAACGCCAGACCGATCAGCTCGGTCTCCGGCGGCTCGAACACGCCGAGCGCGGCGCCACCGGGCAGGACTTCCAGACCGTCGATCGCCGGGGCGTGCTCGACGATCGCCTCGCCGATCAGCGCTGACTCCGTTTGGTCGATGTCGGCCGCCAGGTTGATCTGGGCGTAGGCGAGCTGACCGGCCAGCTCTCCCTGCCGGGCGACCTGGGTCTGGCCCTGCTCGGAGTAGGGGGAGATGATCGTCGCTCCGGGATGCTCCGGCTCGCCGCTCTCGTCGGGGAACCCGGCGTCGACGAGTGCGAACAGCTCCTCCATCGACGCCATCACCTCGGGATCGTCGACCCCTTGCTCGGCTTGGAACACGATCGTGCCCGACTGACCGCCGGCGCCGAGCTCGGAGAAGTACTCATCCAGGACGTCGAAGCCGTCGGCGCTGTCGGAGTCGGGGATGTCGAAGGCGCCGTCGTAGGCGGGCCCGACGGCTCCGGCAGCGCCGAAGACCGCGAACAGGCCGACCAGCCAGAGGCCGAGCGCGGCCATTCGATGGTCGAAGCACCAGGCGCTGACACGTGCGAGCATCGCGATCTCCTCGAGTTGCGATTCGGAAGCTGCCCCGCAGCTCCGCTACGATCAAGTAGCGTTATAGGATCGCCATCGGCCAAAATCAACCAGGTGTGCCAAGCAACACATCATCGAGAGCAACTCGGACCAACCCGGTTGACCTGCACCGGGACCAAAGTCCCCATTTACGCTGGCCCCCGTGTCCGGCGCGACGATATCGCTACAGTGGTGTCCACCTATGGCACGACCACTCTCCACCGAAGCCAGGGAGAAGATCCTCTCCACCGCCGGCGAGATCCTGCTCGACACCGGTGTCAGCGGGTTCACGGTCGATGAGGTGGTTCGTCGATCGGGCGTGGCCAAGACGACGATCTATCGCCACTTCGACACCAGCGCCCAGCTGATCGTCCATGCCCTCGATTCGATCGTCGCCCCTTTCCCCACTCCCAATACCGGCTCGCTTCGGGGCGATCTCGGTGCGTACTGCGAGATCACGTCGCAGATCACGTGCGACGCTCGGTTGCGCCTGCTCATGTTGGAGCTGTTGGCGGCAGCTGCGCAGAACCCGGAGCTGGCCAAGACGAAGCGGGCGATGTTCGCCGAGCGCATGGGGCCAGTCAGGACGATCATCCAGCTCGCGATGGCCCGGGGCGAAATCTCGGCCGACGTCGATGCCGATTTCGCGACCGAGCTGGCCGAGGCGCCGTTCCTCGCCCACCTGATGATCCACGGGCTCGACGCCCCAACCGAAGCTCAGCTGGACAAGATGATCGAGTTCGTCGTTGCCGGGCTGACCGGGATGGGTTCGGACGCGGCGCCAGCTCCGGCGCACTGAGAGTACTCCCCTCGCCGTCGGCTCTGCCGTGATTCTCGATTGGAGTCGGTCGCCCGACAAGAACGAGCGTTGCCGAGAGCCGGGGTCTGGGGCTGACCTCACCGGTGAATGGTGAAGAGGTGCAGGACGCTGCCAGGAGCACGACCAGTGCTAACACCAACCTCCCTCGCTCCACCAGCGAAACAGTTCTCGGACGGGCAGGATGTCAGATGGCGACGCCATTGGCGGGGTCGAAGAAGTGCATTTCGGTGGTGTCGACGTCGAGCGCCACGTGGCCGCCGATGCGGATGTCTCCGTCCACCGGGAGGCGGGCTACGAATGAAGCGCCTTCGTCGTCGGCAAAGTGGACCTGACGCTCGTTGCCGAGGAACTCGACCTGCACGACCTCACCTCCGATCCGCTGCTCGTTGGCGATGTCGTCGGCTCCGCCGTAGTGCAGGTGCTCCGGCCGGATGCCGATGAGCACCGACTTGCCGAAGAATGAGCGGAGCCGGGGACGCGACGCCACGACACTGCCGGCCAGCGCGAGCCGGCGACTCCCCACCGCCACAACGGCGCCGTCGCTGTGGATCTTGGCCGCGGTGATGTTCATTGGCGGACTGCCGACGAACGACGCCACGAAGGTGTCCGCCGGTCTTCGGTAGATCTGTCCGGGCGTGCCGATCTGGCGAACCCGTCCCGCTTCGAGCACCACCATGCGGTCGGCGAGGGCCATCGCCTCTTCCTGGTCGTTGGTCGCGTACAGGATCGTGGTCTCCTGCGCAGCTTTGCGCTCGCGCAGTTCGCCTCGCACCCGTCTCCGCGTCCGGGAGTCGAGGTTGGCGAGCGGCTCGTCCATCAGCAGCAGCCGTCCCGCACCCAGGATGGCGCGACCGGTGGCGACGCCGTGGCGATGACCGGACGACAGCTCCGCCGGCTTGTTCTGCAGATACTGCGTCAACGTGAGGGCGGCGGCAACCTGGTCGACCCGGCGGTCGATCTCCTCCTCGTCCTCCCCGCGAATTCGCATCGGGAAGCCCAGGTTGCGCTCCGCGGTCAGGTGCGGGTACAGGGCACCGTCCTGGAAGACCATCGACACGTTCCGGTCACGGGCCGCCATTGTCGTGACGTCCTCGCCGTCGAAACGGATGATGCCCGACGACGCCCTCTCCAGCCCGGCGACGACCCGCAACAGCGTCGTCTTGCCGCTGCCGGACGGCCCGAGCACCGCCATGAACTCGCCGTCGAGCACGTGAAGATTGACGCCATCCAATGCCCGGACCTCGCCCGGGTAGTCGACCGCAACATCGACAACATCGACGATGGCGACAATGACCACCTCCCGGCCTTCATTCTATGAACAACAAGGCACTCGTGAGGAGGCCTGACCCTCCACAGCGTCGAGATCAACATCGTCGACACCGAAGTGCGGTCACCTGCCACCACGCAGTAGTGAACGGCTGTGGGACCCGTCACCGGTCCCACGCCCATCGTCTGGCGTGTTGCGGGGGTCGTGCTCCGTGACGTTAGTGAGGATCGGTGAACAACGAAGAGCTCTGGACGCTGTTCCAGGTCGACCAACAAGGCCCACTACGCGGCCACGACTCCGGTCCAGATCCAGGATTGGCGGACTCTCCACTCCCCCGATACCGGTCGTCACTGTCCTTCTACGCCGCGATCATCCTGACGCAGGTCGTGCTCTGGCTGATCACGTGACCAGCAACGCCTCAGCACCTGCTTCAGGCGTGCGTCAAGCGGCATTGACGGGTGATGAAGGCGCTCGACGGTCTGAGCCGACCTCCGCCTCACTGCGCAGGCGATACCCACCTCGTCTGACTGAACCCCGAACATGGCCCGTGGGTGAAAGCCCAAGCCACGAGTGCAGTGCCCGGGACGACACCTACGTAGGCCCGGCCTCTCGCCCTTGGCTGGCCGGTACCAGGGCACTTCTCACTATCGCCCGGCGATCACGAAGGCCTGGTCAGTTGACTCGGCCTCCAGGACCGGTCCACGCCGCAACACGGATCTCACTCGCACTGATGCGTCGACGAGTCCAGAACAGACGTTCTCGACGTCGTGCCAGTACAAGCTGAGATCCGTGCTCGTCCCATAGGCCTTGGGCCTCTCGATCGCCTCGCCTCCCCCGGCCTGGAACGCAACGAGTACGACGCCAGTCCCGCCGAGTACGCGATCGAGCTCGCTCCAAACGCCTCCAAGTTCGTTCGGGGGTGTCGTGATGATCGAGTACCAATACACGACCCCTGCCAGCGATGCGTCGTTGACCGGGAAACTGGTGAGGCTGGCTGTCTCGAAGAGGATGTCGGGATGCGCAGATCGAGCTTCCCGGATCATGCCGGGGGCGACGTCGGTACCACGGACCGCTACTCCGGCTTCGGCAAGGAACCGTGCAACTCGGCCCGTTCCGCACCCGGCGTCGAGCACGAGCCCATCTTCGGCGACTAGCTCTACATAGGCGCCGAGGATGGCCCGGTCCTCCGCTGCCTCAAATCGAGGCGAAACGGAGGTCCCAACGACCTCGGTGTAGAGCGAAGCCGACTCGCTGTAGACGGCACGAGAGCGCTCGACATGATCTGGCACCGGCACCAGGCGATCCTACTGAACACCTCGCTGGCCAGGCCTCCACCCACGCATAGCATCAGGCGCTTGCCGGACGCCGAGAAGACCCAGGTCGACTTGGGCAGCCGAGCTCGCCGGTCGGCTCTGGGTGGCATCATGAGACTTGTAGGGTCAGGCTGGTGGGATCCGAGTGAGGGGGTCCGGTCGCAGGTCACGGCCTGACAACGGGCACAGTGCCGACCCGGCCCGCCGATGGGTGCCCGGTATCGCCCTAACGCCGTTCGCAGAAGGCGCCAGGCCAACCCTCTACTGCTGGGAGGCGAGCGCCGTGCCGTGCAGGACGGTCACAGCCCGATGATTACCGACCACTCGGCATCGCCGAGTCTTCAGCGCGCTGGACCGGGTTTCCGAGCGATGTTTCCGAGCAGGTCCTGCGCCGGTTGTGGCGGCCGAGGCCACTCGGCCCGATGTGCCGATCTGCTCGGCTCGTCCGGGCTCCGGCGACGTGCGGTATGTGCGCCCTCCAACGGCACGATGAGTGGGGCGACGCGATGGGTCTCGCCGCCGAGACCCATCGAGCGCTTCATGACCGTGCCTCGCGCGCGAGCGATGTTCGGAACTCTGCGAAGATGTGGCCAGTGGGATGGGAGGCACTCGAGCGGTGGGGTGACGCTGTCGCTCGCATCGAGCCGCTCGCTGGCGGCGTCGCCAACGACGTGTGGAGCGTGCGCGTCGACGGGCACCTCGCGGTCGGTCGCCTCGGTGCCAGGAGCGACGCTGATCTCGCGTGGGAGACCGAGCTTCTCCAACACCTCGACCGTGAAGGTCTGACCGTGCCGGTGCCGATCCCGACGACGGACGGCCGGCTGTTCGCCGACGGTCTGGTGGTCATGACCTACGTGGAGGGCGGGCCGCCCGAAACGGAGGCCGACTGGCGTCGCGTGGCCGACACGCTCCGCAAGCTACATCGGTTGACCCAGGGCAGGCCGCAGCGCCCCGGCTGGCGATCGTCGACCGACCTCCTGCGGGTGGAGACCGGGACGAAGATCGATCTCGGCGCGATGCCGCCTGAGGGCGTTTCTCGATGCCGAGCGGCATGGGCGCGGCTCACCGGACGTCTGACATGCGTCGTGCACGGCAACCCCAACAACCCTGGCAACGTCCGCATGACGGCGAATCGGGTCGCGCTGATCGACTGGGACGAGTCGCACGTCGACGTCGCCGACCTCGACCTGGTGCTACCCCACAACGCCGCCGGTCTCGACGACGGCGCCTACGACATCGCCGCCCAAGCGTCGGCCGCATGGGAAGCCGCAGTCTGCTGGGGCGACGAGTACGCAGTCAGGCGGCTCGCCGAAGTTCGAGCGGTCTGAGCAGCGGCAGCGAATCGAGAGACCGCGCCCAACGCTGGATTGGAGGCGCGCAATATCGACATCCGCCGACGACACTCTGGCCCGATCGGAATCCGGCAATGAGGCGCAGGGCCGTCCGTCAGCCTGTGTGCCAAGCTCTAGCGGAAGGGGCCGCTCAACAATGCTCGGTGTGTACGAGAGCGGAGCACAGCGCTGGGGCACTTCCTTGGTGAGTCGCCAACCGATCGCCCACCTCCGCCGCAACAAAATCCTCGCCGACATCCCCACGCTCGTGCTCGTGGTGATCGCTGTCGGTCGCTTCACCGACCTGTGAGTAGAGCCAGCGACGGCCCGGCCAGCGAGCCCGAGGTCATAGTGTGGCTTCCACCGTGAACGATCCCGACGAGGTACCCGGGTTGACGTCGACCGAGATGACGTCCAGCGTGTCGAACCCCTCCGCTACCGCCTGGATGAACCCGCCACGACTACCGCAATCCTCAGGCCGAGCGTCCAACGGCGCACATGCTGAAGCTACCGGCCGGTGACCACCCAATCCCGGCACTGCCGCCGCGCAGACAACTTCGACCTTCGAGCTCTCGTGTTCGCGGCCGCAGCCTGATCAGTTCTCCGGGCCGGCGATTGCGTGTTAGGGCCCGGGCCACGACTGCAGGTGTCAAGTGATAGTACGGCAGCGCAGGTAGTACCGCCGGCTACGTTCCGGGGCGATCGCTCAGGTGGGAGTGGATCAAGTCGGCCCAGGGTCGGGAGCTCGACAAGCTCAAGCGAGCCCTACGACAACCCCTCCGACAGCGAGGAGCGGCACCGCGCGCTGCACATTGCCCATCGGGCTCGCGCCGTTCACGATGTGATATCCGACCGCCGTCAGCGGTCCTACCGCTAGACGGGTGGCGGGCTACAGATAGGAACCGAGCTCGACGCCGATCTCCTCGGGGGTGGTCATTGGCTCATACCGCTTCACGACCGCGCCGCTCCGGTTCACGAGGAACTTCGTGAAGTTCCACGCGATGTCGGGGGAGTCACCGCCCCCTGGCTGCTCAGCCCTCAGGTGCTGGTAGAGCGGGGCGGCTCCCTCACCGTTCACCTCGATCTTGGCGAACATGGGAAAGGTCACCCCGTACCGCGACGTGGCGAACTCGAGGATCTCGGCGTTGGAGCCAGGCTCCTGTCCGCCGAACTGGTTGCAGGGGAAGGCTAGAACCGTGAAGCCACGATCTTGGTTGTCGTCATGGAGCGCACGCAGACCTGCGTACTGAGGGGTGAGGCCTCACTGACTGGCGACGTTCACCACCAGGCAGACCTGGTTGGCGAACAAGCTCAAGGCGACCTCGGACCCGTTGATGTCGTCCATCTGGAAGTCGTAGAAGCTGGTCATGGGGCGCGAGCATACGGTCGTAGGCGAGCCGTCGCCCGGTCAGCGGCGCACAGCCGCCTCGTCAGCCGGGCCCGGACGGCCGCCACGCATCGATGGAGACCTGGGGAAGGTGCTGGCCCTGCTCAACCGACACCGCTTCGGCACCAGCCCGGTCACTCGGTGCTCTGGCGTTGATGGCAGCCACCATGGCCTCCGCGACCTCCGCGCCGTCGTAGTCGGCGTGTGGCCGTCGCCCCGACGTCGAACTGGAAGTCGCCCTGATCGACCCAGATCCGCCCGTAGATCGAGCCGTGGGTCAGTCGAACGCCCTGCTCGGCTCCTAGCACGCCGACCGCGTCGTCAAGGCGGACGCTGTTGGCCGCTGAGTAAGAGACCATCCCAATGACCACGCTGGTACGGAACCACTTATCCCGTGCGCGGGATCACTCGC
>JAOTYQ010000112.1 GCA_029861725.1 Acidimicrobiia bacterium
GAAGGCTCGAGCGTCGAACAGCTCGCCGAATTCCATGAGATCAGACCTCCACGTTCAGGTGCTCGGCGATCGCTTCCTTCAGCGACTCCTGATCGAGCACGCCGGAGAAGGTGAAGACGACCTCGCCTTCGGGTGTGACCAGCGCCGTGGCTGGCATCCCGAACAAGTTGAGCGTCTCCCAGATCTCTTGCTCGGGTTGGAACACGGTCGGGTAGGTGAGGTCGACCTCGTCGACGAAGCTGAGCCAGGAGCTCTCGTCGATGTCGTGGTTGACGCCGACGAACTGGACACGTCCTTCGCTCTCGACGTGGACCTGTTGGAAGTCGGGCAGCTCGGCCCGACACGGGGCGCACCACGAGGCGAAGAAGTTCACGACGAGCGGCTCGCCCTCGTAGTCCGCCAGCGTTCCGTCGGTGCCGTCTTCATTGGTGAAGACGAGGCCGGCGATCCCGCCGTCGCCTTCCGCGGCGGCCGTTGGCGTGCTGTCGCTCCCGCTGAAGAAGACGGCGAGCAGGGCGACACCGACGACGGCCAGGCCGCCGATGACGAGCCACGTGGTGAGGCTGGGACCTCCGTTGACATCGGACTCGTCGGTCGTGGGCTCGTTGATCTTGGTTTCGGGGTTCTCGATGGGGTCCATTGTCCCGGTTCGCTTCGATCGCTGGGCTATCGGGGCGGATAGCTCTCTCCCTCGTTCGAACCGTACTCCAGACGCCCGCATTCCCCCCGGCCGGTCTCGCCGACCGGGAGGATGCGGTCCCGTCGATCGCCTTCGGTCAGGCGATCAGCTTCTGCAAGTGCTCGGGGACCGGCACGACGGGCAGCTGGTCCTCGGGCTTGGGGTTCTTGGGCGGACGTCCCCGGCGCCGCTTGTTGGCGAGGATGCGTCCGTTCAGGAACAGCTGGCCGCCCCAGACGCCGCAGGGCTCGGCCCGGGCGAGCGCCCCTTCGAGGCAGGGAGCGATCACGGGGCAGTCGACGCAGACCCGCTTGGCCTCGGCGATGTCCTGGAGCTCTTCGCTGAAGAACAGGTTCCGAGCATCGGGGATGGCCCGGCAGGCGGCGTCGACTCGCCAGGTCTCGTCTTTGGTATTCAGCTGTTCGATCGCACTGATCATCTGCTGTTCGGTGATGCTCATCGTGTCCCTCACTGGATGGCGGAAGAATCTCGTTGGCGGTTGACAGAACGTTGGCGAAAAACAGAAGAGCCGCTGGGGGCTCGTGCTCCCAGCGGCTCGGTGCGGTTCGCGTCCTGTTGTGTCAGGTAGCAAACCTCCACCGCTGAGAGTGGTAGAGCGGGCCGAACTTCAGAGCATGGGCCTCGTCGGTGACGGTGTCGGTCGTCCAGGCGGTCCTCTCCCCATACGAGTTGGCCATCGCATTGCCGGCCAACAGTTCGTTGCGGGCGGATACGAACCGGACACACGACTGCCCCCGACCGAAGTCGCACTGGATGCCGACCGAGTCGAGGGAGGTACGGCATGCCGCGCCACGCGAGCGCTCGGGAATGCCGGTGATGGTTACGTTGCTGTACGTCGATTGCATCGGTACCGGCTCCCTTCTGCTCGTGCTGCTTGCTTCACCGGTAGTTCGCCGGTGATCGCGTATCGGCAGGCGCTGTGACCTGTGTGAGTTACGGAACTACGGATCGTTCTTGCTGTCAACCGAATTAACGGCCGTCGACGTTACCAGGCCGTCGGACGGGAAAGACAGCTGGGCGGGCGGTACCGTCGGACGGTGCCTCCGAACTCCCTCGATCCTCAGGTTGAGCCACTGCCGCGGGGGCGTCGGTTCACCGGCCGACGGAAGGTGCGTCTCGGCGACGTCACTCCTGGCGGCCGGCTCCGGCTCGATGCCCTGACGCGCTACACCCAGGACGTCTCCGACGACGACACCGGCGATGCGGGACTGGCCGCCGAACCGGCGTGGGTGGTCAGGCGGACCGTGATCGACGAGCTGGCCCCGGCCCAACTGGGCGAGGCGATGACGATCACCACGTTTTGCTCGGGCCTCGGTCGGAGTTGGGCGGAGCGGCGGCTGCGGGTATGTGGTGAGCAGGGTGGTCGCTACGAGGTCGCCACGCTGTGGATCTGCGTCGATCCCGGTTCGGGTCGCCCCCAGCAGCTCACCGAGCAGTTCCTCGACCTCTACGGCCGGGCCGCCGGCGGTCGCACGGTCACCGCCAGGCTCACCAACCCGAAGCCGCCCCCGTCCCCAGCCGCGACCCCGTGGCCCCTGCGGGCGGTCGACTTCGACACCCTCGGCCACGTGAACAACGCCGCCTACTGGGCCGTCGTCGAGGAGGTGTTCGCTGATCAGCCCCGCTCCGGACCGAGCCGGATGACGCTCGAGTACAGCGCCGGGCTGAGCCCGGGCGACTCGGTCGCGATCGCGTCCGACGTCGTCGATGGTGCCCAGCTTCTGTGGTGGCTGGCTGACGATGGACGGGTGGTCGCAGCGTCGGTCTCGATCCGGCCGCTGCCCGATGGGGTCTACGGAGCCTGAGGCCCGGTTTCGGCGTGCGCCGTTCCGTCGTAGAGGCGGCGCACCATGTCCTCGATGTCTGGCTCCTCGATGGCGAGATCGCGGATCGCTCGTTGGGCCACGATCGCGGTCACGACCTGCGACGCCGAGGTGAGCCGACGATCGAACCGGAGCCATTGACGGGCCCCGACCACGTCGACCACGTCGGTCCCGGCGACATCCAACGGTGGTCCCTCCTCCTGGAGATCGACCACGATGGTTCGGTGGGTGCCGTAGCGCGATCGGAAGTCGTCGAGCGGCCCGTCGTAGGCGACGGTGCCGTTGTCGATGATCACCATCCGGCGGCAGAGGTGCTCGATGTCGCTCAGGTCGTGGGTGGTGAGAAGCACGGTCGTGCCCTGCTCGCGGTTCAGCTCGCCCAGGAATCGTCGAACCTCGTGCTTGCTGACCACGTCGAGGCCGACGGTCGGTTCGTCGAGGAACACGAGCTCCGGGTCGTGCAGCAGAGCTGCCGCCAGTTCGCCCCGCATGCGTTGGCCGAGCGACAGCTGGCGTACGGGCGTGTCGAGCAAGGGTCCGAGATCGAGCCGGTCGATGAAGGCATCGAGGTTGCGGCGGTGGGTGGCGGCGTCGATCCGGTAGACCGTCCGGAGCAGCGCGAAGGAGTCGGCGAGGGGGAGATCCCACCAGAGCTGGCTCCGCTGGCCGAAGACGACCCCGATCCGGCGGGCAAGCGCGATCCGCTGGCGCACGGGCTCGAGGCCGAGCACTCGCACCGAGCCGTTTGACGGGGCGAGCACTCCGGTGAGCATCTTGATCGTGGTCGACTTGCCGGCGCCGTTAGGACCGATGTAGCCGACCATCTCCCCGGCCCGTACGACGAGGTCGATGTCGTTGACGGCTTCGACGTCTCGACGGTGTCGCCGGAGTGCACCAGCTCGGGTTCGGAGCGTGAAGACCTTGGTCAGCCCGCGGGTCTCGATCACCGCCGGCCCGGGTTGTTGGATGCTGGTTTCGGGGTCGCCGGTTCGGCTGGACGTCATCGATCAGCTCCCGGTCGATCGGTAGCGGCGGAGCCCTCGGCGCCACACCCGGGTAGCGACGAGCACCATCGCGCCAGCCACCACCGGTGAGCTCCACCGCAGGAAGTCGGGCAGGGCGAGGGGCGAGTCGATGCCCAGGATGTAGAGCGCGGGGAGGTAGCTGACGAATACCAGCGGGAAGATGAAGGTGAGCAGCACCCGGAGCCACTGCTCGAACACGTGGACCGGGTAGCTGATCGCGAGGCCGCCGCCATAGGTGAAGGCGTTCCCGATCTCGCGGGTGTTGATGAGCCAGAAGGCGATCGACGCGGTGATCACCCAGGTGGCCGAGGCGATGACCGAGCCCGCCCCCAGCATCACGATCACCGCGACTCCCCGGCCCGGGGTCCAGTCGATGTCGTTCACTGCGAGTGCGATCGCGAAGATCGCAGCCGCTTGGCCGATCTTGCCCAGCCGCCGCAGCGTGAACTCCGACGCCGTGAGGTTGACGAGCGCGTTGACCGGTCGGGTGAGGAGCACGTCGAACGAGCCGTCCTTGATCTTGGTTGAGAGGTTCTCGACCGAGCCGACGAGAAGGTCCCCGATCCCGAAGCAGAGCCCGGCCGCACCGTACAGAAACGCCACCTGGTCGAGCGACCAGTCGCCCAGGGTCTCGGTCTTGGTGAACAGCACGGCGATGCCGACGAAGTCGAAGACGTTGATGACCAGGCTGGCGAACAGGAAGACCGCGAACGAGGTCCGGTACTGCCAATCGGACCTGACCCTGGCCGAGGCCAGCAGGAGATAGGCCTCGACCGTGGTGGTGAGAGCCTGTCGCCCTGCCCGCGGCCCGAGGTGGGGTGCCGCCCGATCAGCCACCCTGGATCACCAGGTTCCTGCGGGCTCGGCCGAGCAGCGCCCGGCCGGCCCCGAGCAGGATCAAGAGCCAGGCGATCTGCCCGGCGTAGATCGCCAGCAGCTCGCCACCCCAGCGGGCACCGAGCAGGATCTCGACCGGGTGGGCGGTGATCCCAGCGAAGGGGGTGGCACGGACGATCGCTTGGATCCGGTCTGGCATGAAGTAGAGGGGCACGATGTGACCGGCGAGCAGCAACTGGACGATCCCAACGAGGGCCACCACACCGCGCACGTCGAGCAACCAGAAGCCGGACAGGTTGGCCAGGAAGCGGATGGCGAAGGCGATCGTCACGCCGAGCACGGTGGCCGGGATGAACGCGAGCCAGGCGGCAGGTGAGCCCGGGAACGGGAGGCCGAGCACGACCAAGCCGATCGCGAACGGCGGGATGCCCCGAGCCAGGGCGTGGAACGCGGCCTTGCCGTGATCGTGGGCCAGCCACCACAGCTGGAAGTCGACGGGCCGGTACAGATCGGCGGCGATGTCGCCGGTGCGGATCCGATCGCTGATGTCACGGTCGCCGAACGCGCCGGTCATCAGCAGGAATCCCTGGGCCGCGAACACGAACGTCGTCGTGTCGGTGGCGGTGAAGCGCCCGACCATGCCGACCTCGTCATGGACGGCTCGAAACACGAACGCGTAGATGAAGCCGAACATGGTGTTGGTCACCACGCCGGCGAACGTGGCGCCCCGGTAGGTGGCGAACTGGCGGAAGGCGCGCGTGGACACGGCGAGATACGGCGCGACCGCGACCCGGATCCGGGTGGGCGTCGACGGTCCGGCTGGTGCCACGGCCCTAGCTTCGCTTGGTCGCTTGGATGTTCACGATCGAGTCACGTTCGGCCGGAGGCCGAACGCCAAGGAACCCGGTGGGTTCCCGTGGGCGCCGTCCCGCCGCAGATGGCCATCGAGGCCATCGTTACACGGTGACGCCCGGGGTCCACCGAAAATTCGGCACTGGTTGTTGCAGCAGGCGTAGGTTCGGGGCATGGAACTACGAGCGATCGGGGTCACCCTCGACAGCAACGACCCGGAGATGCTCGCCGACTTCTGGCAGCGAGCGATCGGTTTCAGGAAACGTGAAGGCGACGGCGATCCTTACATCACGCTGTCGGACTCCGATGTCGGTCGTCCGCTCAACCACCTGACGATCCAGCGGGTGCCGGAGGCAAAGGCGGCGAAGCACCGGATGCACCTCGATTTGTTCGTCTCCGATGACGATGTGGCCATCGCCGAGCTCGAAGCTCTGGGTGCGTCGGTCATCGTGCCGGCGGTCGACGTACCCGAGGACGGCGATCATGATGAAGCGGTCCACGGCCAGATGCGGGCGACGGTCATGGCGGACCCCGAGGGCGGCGAGTTCTGCGTGGTCTGCCGGCGCCGCTGAGCGCCGGGGTGGGCTCAGGTGGTGGCGAGGTTGTCGCGGCCTGAAGTCTTGTGGGAAAGGGAGGATGCTGGAGGGTTGGCCGACAGGTCGACGAACACCTTCTCCCGGTAGAACCGGAGCTCGTTGATGCTCTCGGTGATGTCGTCGAGCGCCCGGTGGCCGGCATCCTTACGGGGTGCGTTGGCCAGCACGTCGGGGTACCAGCGGCGCACCAGCTCCTTGATCGTGGAGACGTCGACCGAGCGATAGTGGAGGAACTCCTCGATCTCGTTGAGGTAGGTGGCGAGGAAGCGCCGGTCCATGCCGATCGAGTTGCCGCACAGTGGGACGGTCTTCGGATCGGCGATGTGAGTCTTGAGAAAGGCCAACGTCTCCTGCCCGGCCTCTTCGAGCGTCACCGTCGACGACTTGATCGAATCGAGCAGGCCCGACTTGGTGTGCATCTCCACGACGACGTTCTCCATAGCTGCCAGCTCCTCATCGCTGGCCCTGATCACGAGGTCGGGCCCCTCGGCCACGATGTTGAGATCGTCGTCGGTCAGCAGCGTGGCGATTTCGACGATGACGTGCTTCGCCGGATCCAGTCCGGTCATTTCGAGGTCCATCCAAGCAAGCAAGACGACAACCTTAGCCCCGCTGGCGCCCACCCCCTTGCTTCGGCGGTGGCCGGTTGAGAAGCGTGGTCGGCCGATCTACCCTCACGCGCCGTGCTCGAAGTCCCGATTCGTCGTGTCGATGGCGGCCCGGACCCGCTCGACCTCCCGTCTCGGATGCGGCCGGGCGACGCAGCGGCCGACCTGCCGTCACGGGTCGACGTCGTCATCGGCGCCGGCCGACGTGAGCTGGTCCCCACCGGCTTCGCTGCCGCTATCCCCACCGGCGCGTGCGGTCTGATCCTGCCCCGATCAGGGCTGGCTTTGGAGTGGGGCGTGACGGTGCTGAACGCTCCGGGTCTGATCGATTCCGGTTACCGGGGCGAGCTGCAGGTGATCCTCTTCAATACCTCGCCCGAGGCCGTGTCGATCACCCGCGGTCAACGGATAGCCCAGCTGCTCGTGCTGGCCGTCGAAGCACTTCGGTTCGTCGAGTGCGACGAGCTGCCGCCCGCTCCCGACGATCGTGGCAGCTCCGGGTTCGGCAGCTCCGGCTGAGGGCTCGCCGGTCCGCCCTGTGCGTCAGGTCCTGGACCTCTACGGGGTGGCACCGTTCGTCGAGCTCGCCCCACCGATCGTCAGGTCGATGGCGTCGCGTTTGACGCGGACGTCATCGACCATTTCGGTCAGCGTCGCCTTGACGGCTTGGGCCGCCGCCTGGTCGAGGTCAGCATCGGGATTGTCGACGGTGACGGTGAGCTGGTGTGGCTGCCAGTGGAGGCGCAGGGTGATCCGGCCCTTCCCGTTGAGGGCAGCCACCGCCTCGTCGACGGCCAGCCGGAGCTTCTCGACGTTGACGATCTCGACGCCGAGGCGAAGGGCGAGGCCGGCGACGGCGACCCGTCCGACCCTGCTGAAGACGGGCGAAGCAGGAAACGAGACCTTCACCTGGTCTTCGGTGCCGTCATTCATCGGCCCACTATCGCATGTCTGGCGGTCACGGTGGCAGCTCACGCACGACCTGGGTCGGATCGTGGTCTGGGCGGAGACCGATGTACACGGGATGGCGGAGCAGCCCGTCCGCCGGCCATGAGCCGTACTCGACCTCGGCGACGACGGTCGGCTCGATCCAGGTCGGTCGCTTCTCGAGGGTCGGGATCTCGTCGAATGGGCAGGTGTCGCTGGGGTGCAGCAGGGGAGCGAGCTGAGCCCGGTCCCGGGCAGCCAGCCCGCTGCCGACCGCGCCGGCGAATCGGAGCCTACCTTCGTCCCACACGGCGAGCAGCAGCGAGCCGATCCAGCCTTCGAGGGCACCCTGTCCGGGGAGCCAGCCGACGACGACGAACTCCTGACTGCGCCGAACCTTGACCTTCAACCAGTCCGCCGTCCGGGTCCCCGGGGTGTACCGGCTCGAGAGCCGCTTGGCCACGACGCCCTCGAGGCCCCGCGACTCGGCCAAGGTCAGTAGCGGTTGGCCGTCGCCTTCGACGACCGGCGGGACGCGCCACGTCGGGCCGTCGTCGAGGAAGTCGTCGAGGAGGGCGCGGCGGGTGCGGTAGGGGAGCGGCAGCAGGCTTTGACCGTCGAGCTCGAGCAGATCGAACACGACGTAGACAACGGGGTAGTCGGCCACGAGCTGTTGGGTCGGGGCCTCGACGTGCATGCGGTGCTGGAGCAGCCCGAACGAGGGCCGGTCACCCTCGAACACGACGACCTCACCGTCGAAGATGGCCGAGGCGCCGAGAGCGTCGGCGAGCGGGGCGAGCTCTGGAAACGACGACGTCACGTCGCGACCGGACCGGGAGCGGAGGACCAGACCGGCCCCCGCGGAACGTTCGTTGCCTGCGGGGCGGCAGAGTGCCTCGATCCGCATGCCGTCCCATTTCAGCTCGAACGCCCAGTCGTCGCCGGTCGGCAACTTGCCGATCGTGGCCTTCATCGGCGGAATCCACCCGCCGGACTCGGCGATGGATGCGTCGGCCACTCCCGCCAGCCTACGTCCGCCTCGTCTGGCCTCGGGCGGATGTTCCCATCAGGTTTCTAGCCGGAATGCTTGCTCCCTACCGACCGGTCGGTAGGCTGGGAGCATGGTGATCGAAGCCGATCTCGCGTTGCTGGCCGACATCGAACCGGAAGCTGAGCGCTTGCTCGAGCGACATCTCAGCAGTACCAAGGCTTGGCATCCACACACCTTGGTCCCGTGGTCCCGGGGCCGGGATTTCGAGCCCGACTACGAGTGGGATCCCGACGAGACCACGATCCCCGCCGAGGTCCGGGCTGCGCTCTTCGTGAACCTGCTTACCGAGGACAACCTGCCCTACTACTTCCGGGACATCGAGCGGATGCTCGGCAAGACCGGCGCGTTCGGCGAGTGGACCCGGCGTTGGACGGCCGAGGAGGCCCGCCACGCCACCGTCATCCGTGACTATCTCACCATCACCCGGGTCGTCGATCCGACCGCGCTGGAGAACGCCAGGATGGTCCAGATGAGCGGCGGCGTGGTGCCGCAGCCGCCGACCGCCGCCGATGGACTGATCTACGTGACGCTGCAGGAGCTGGCCACCCGGATCTCGCATCGCAACACCGGGACCAGGATCGAAGAACACGATCGGGTCGGCCACGACATCATGCGGCGGGTCGCCAACGACGAGAACCACCACTTCCTGTTCTACCGAGACATGGCTCAGGCCATCGTCGACGCTCGCCCGAGCGAGGCGGTGCTGGCGATGGAGCGGCAGGTCATCGGTTTTGCCATGCCGGGCGAGGGGATCCCCGACTTCAACGCCCTGGCCAGGATGATCGCTGCGGCCGGCATCTACGACTTGGCGCTGCACCACGAGAAGATCCTCGAGCCGATCGTGCTGCAATACTGGGGTCTCCCCGACCTCGAGGGCCTCACCCCCGAGGCCGAGCAGTCGCGCGAACGGACCCTTACCTACATCGAGAAGTCAGCCCGGGTCGCCCGCCGGCTCCGCGAGCGCCGCGAGGCCCGCGAGAGCTCCCTCGTCGACGCCTGACGCCGGCTGTGCCGACGGGTTCGGCGTCCGTTCTGGCGTCGTTTGGCCACATCTGGTGTGGCTGAGTCACGCAGGTCCGGGGGCGAAGAGGAACGAGGCGATCGCAGCGGCCAGGGCGTCGGGTTGTTCGAGGTTGGCGAGGTGGCCGGCGTCGGCGACGGTGTCGACCGATGCGTGGGCGATCGACCGCTGCCAGGCGTCGATGTACGGCTCGGTGATCAAGGCGTCGTCGCCGGCGGCGACGACGAGCGTCGGGGCCGTGAGCCGGTAGAGCCGCTTCGACAGCCGCCGGTTCGGGATCGGGAACATGACCTTGCCGGCGGTGCCGAGCCGGCGGGCGTTCTGAACCATGAACTGGGCGAGGCCCTCGTCGCTCGACAGGTCCTGGCCCTCGGCCACCAGCTTCGCGGCGTTCGCCGGATCGGCGAACAGGAGCTCGGCCAGCTCGAAGGGAACGACGGCGAACGGATCGGGGATCGGGTGATCGTCGAGCCACAGCCCGAACGGGGCCACCAGCACCAGCCGGTCGAGGTCGTTGCGGGCAACGCAGGCCATCTCCGCTGCGATCATCGCTCCGAAGGAGTGGCCGACGAGGTGGGGTCGCTCCAGGCCGAGCCCATCGACGATGTCCCAGCCGAGGAGGGCGAAGTCGAGCATGTCCTCGATCGATCCCTCGTTCTCGATCTCGCCGTACCCGGGCCACAGCGGGGCGTGCACGGTCGCCTGAGCCCCGAGCGCGGCGAGCGCCGGTTCCTGCTCGGCCAGGCCGACCAGCCCGTGGAACCAGACCACGTCGGGGCCCTCGCCCGATCCGAAGCGGCGGACCTCGACGTCGATACCGCGGGCGGTTGCGATCGTGTCGGCGGTCGCAGTCACGAGCCGACTTCGGGCTTGGTGGCCGGCCGGCGGGCGTGGTCGAGCCCCTGTTCGGGGACGACCCGGTCGTCGAGCGGGTGGGGCCACCAGCGATCGTCGTCGGCATAATCGGGCCACAGGTTCTTCAACTGGGGCATGACCTTGTCGGCGAAGAGCTGGGTCGAGTACCGCGTCGTCTCGTCGGGCATGTTGCCCATGTGGAGCAACGAGAACACGGTGCCGAGCCGTAGCGTCTTGATCATGTGCTCGGTCTGCTCGCGGACGGTGTCGGGCCCGCCGGCGATGACGTAGCCGCCCTCGACCAGGTCCTTCCAGGTGAGCGTTGCGAACTTCCGGAGGTTCTCCCGGCGGATCTGGCTGAGCACGCCGGCCTTGATCGTCTTGACCGTGCGATACCCGGGGGCGTCGGCAAAGCCCGGGTAGACGTGGAGGCACCGGTTGTAGAAGTAGAGGATGTGCTCGGCGTAGAGCTTCTCCGCTTCGGCGTCGTTGTCGGCCACGCAGAAGATCTGGGCGAAGGCGGCCCGGCCGGGGGAGTCGTCCTTGTCGCGCTCGGCCACCCGGTTCCAGTAGCCATCCAGCAACATCTTGCCGGCCTTGTAGCCGCCGAAGGACAGGTAGGAGTAGTTGTAGTCGTGGTCGAGGCAGAAGTCCCACGTCTCGACCGAGCCACCGCCGGGGATGTAGATCGGTGGGCGCGGTCGCTGGATCGGCTTCGGCCAGCAGTTGACGTAGCGGAGCTGGTTGTACTTGCCATCGAACGCGAACGGCTCGTCCTCGGCCCAGGCTCGGATGATGAGGTCGTGGGCCTCCGCATACTTGTCGCGGGTCAAGGCCGGGATCTGGCCGTAGGCGTAGTTGGTGTCCATCGACGTGCCGACCGGAAACCCCGCGACGAGACGGCCGCCGGAGATCACGTCGAGCATGGCGAACTCCTCGGCCACCCGGAGCGGTGGGTTGTACAACGCGATCGAGTTACCGATCACGCAGAGCGCGGCCTGGGATGTCCGGCGGGCCAAAGCGGCGGCGATGATATTGGGCGACGGCATGATGCCGTAGCCGTTGGCGTGGTGCTCGTTGACGCCTATGCCGTCGAAGCCGAGCGCGTCGGCAAACTCCAGCTGATCCATGTAGGTGTGGTACACCTCGTTGCCCTTCACCGGATCGAACAGCTTGGAATCGATGTCGACCCACACCGATCGGTGGTTCTCCCGGAAGTCGTCGGGGAGGTAGGGCCACGGCATGAGGTTGAACCAGCAGAAGTTCACCATCGGGTCATCACTTTCGTCGCGTTCGGTTCGGACCAGTGTGCTGGGCTGATGCGGTGCCCGTCCACACGGCACCGCGCTGCGGATCGCGCGGCGGTGGGGATGCGGGGAAGGTCGACGATCGAGTAGGAACACGGGGGTGAGCACGCAAACGTCAGATCTCGACGGCACGACGCCAGCCTTTCTCCGCAACAAGTACGCGATCGTCGGCGTCGGCGAGACCTCCTACCGTCGAGGTTCGACCGAGACGACCCGTAACCTGGCGACCTGGGCGGTCAACAACGCCCTCGACGATGCCGGGCTCGATGCCGACGACGTCGACGGCATGCTCTCGTACTCGGGAAACGACTCGACGTTCTCACCGTTCGTGGCCGGCGATCTCGGCATCCGTCTCAACTTCTACATGGACTGCTTCGGTGGCGGGTCCAGCACCGAGGCCCTCATCGGGATCGCCATCGGGGTGATCGAGGCCGGCATGTGCAACGCCGTGGTGATCTTCCGGTCGATGAACGGCTACACCCAGGTCCGAATCGGGGGGACCGGCGCTCGGGCGGCGGCCCCGATCAGCGGCGGCGCCCTCCACACCAGGGCCTATGGATGGCAGAGCGCCGGGCAGAACTTCGCCCCGACCTTCATGCGTCACATGTACGACTACGGAACCACGCCCCAGCAAGTGGCGGCGGTCAAGGTGGCGCACTCGAAGCACGCCTCGAACAACCCGAAGGCCTACTACCGGGAGCGGGTGACCGTCGGTGACGTCGTGAACAGCCGAATGATCTGCGTGCCGCTGCACCTGCTCGACTGCTGCGTCGAGACCGACAACGCCACCTGCGTCATCGTGACCAGGGCCGAGCGGGCGAAGGACCTGCGGCAACCGGTGGTGTCGATCCGATCGGTGGTCGGGCGCTGCTCGAAGCCCCGGCTCGATATGCACTACCAGCACGGCCCGATCTCGACCGTGGCCGGTCACTACGCCAAGGACCTGCTGTGGCCGAACGCCGGCGTCGGGCCGGAGGAGATCGACATCACCGGCTCCTATGACGCATTCACGTTCACGACGATGTTGCAGCTCGAGGACTACGGGTTCTGCGCCAAGGGTGAGGGAGGGGAGTACGTGTCGAGCGG
>JAOTYQ010000670.1 GCA_029861725.1 Acidimicrobiia bacterium
CCGGCGACGCCCGGCGAGCCGGCGACCGCGACCGACGGGACCGTCTGGCTGCGTGGCTCGTCCGCCGCCGGCCCGACCGATGGGGGTGGGTACATCTCGATCGCCCGCGTCGCCGCTGCCGCCTCGGCCAGGTGAGCGACGGCGACGTCGTGGAACTCCCTGGCCGTCGGTCGGCTTCCAGGCTCGACGGCCGTAGCCCGAGCGATCAGATCCCGCAGCGCGGGGTACAGGGTGTGATCGATCTCGGGCTGACCGGCCGTGATCTGGTGAACGAGCGCCGGTCCGGTTCCGGTGTGGAGCGGCCGGCCCGAGCCGACCAGGTGGGCGAGGACGCCGAGGGCGTAGATGTCGGAGGGGGCGGTCGCGGTCATGGTCGAGAACAGCTCGGGCGCCATGAACATCGGCGTCCCCGTGAGCTGGCTGCTGCGGTGGTAGGTGCCGGTGGCGGTCAAGTCGCGCATGAGGCCGAAGTCGGCGAGCTTCCAGTTGCCATCGGCGTACAGAACATTCCCGGGCTTGATGTCGCGATGGATGAGGCTGCGCTGGTGCAGGTGGTCGAGTCCGGCCGATACGTCGGCGAGCACCGCGAGGGTCTCGGCCGCTGGGAGCCTGGCCCCCGGCTTGGCCCGAACGTGGTCGTTGAGGGTGCCGACGCACAGCTCGGTGACGAGATAGGGGTGGATCTCGTCGTTGACGGTCTGCTGTCCGGAGTCGAGGTAGCCAACGAGGTTGGGGTGGCGGAGACCGGCGATCCTCTGCACTTCGCCGAGGAACGAGTTGCGCTCCTGAGGGGAAATGTTCGGGTGGAGCAGCTTGACTGCGGCTCGACCCAACGAGATATCGGACTCGTCGATCGCCTCGAACACTCGGCCGAAGCCGCCCTCGCCCAGCTGGCCGACCACCCGCCAGCGATGCCCGATCAGGGTTCCCTCCGGTACCGGTGCGTCCACGGTCGACCTGCCTTTGCTCCACTCCCCCGGCACAGCTGCCGGGCCCGTTCCGAACCGATGGCCTCGAGGACGGCGACCGGCCCGACCGGTCACCATCGGTGGCGGCTCCCGATTGCGGCGGTTACGAGTATGGCCCGTTGCCGGCCCGGCGCCACCGGAGGGGCCGTGTCGGGCGGGCCTCAGGGCGAACCTGGTTCGGCCCCGAGCCGGTGGCGCTCACGCCGACAACGCCGCCACGAGAGCGGCGAGATCGGGTCGCACCAGGTCGGGCTCGGGTTGGACGGGTAGGTCGCTGGCGGAGACGACCCCGGTCAGCACGAGACCGAAGCGGTAGCCGAGTGCCCGGGCGAACAACCCATCGGTCTCGGGTCGATCGCCGACCATGATCCCGTCGTCACCCAGCTGCCGGCGGACGAACCCGGCGATGGTGGCGTGCGGCTTGCCGGCAACCTCGGGCTCGGCCCCCGAGGCTGTGGCCACCGCGGCCACGATCGAACCGGCGCCGGGCAGGAGCTGGTCGGCGACGGGAAAGGTGGCGTCGTCGTTGGTGGCGACGAAGCGAGCACCATCCCTCAGGGCTCGCATCGCCCGGGTCAGATCGTCGTAATCGAAGTCGTGGGTGAGGCCGACGACGACCGCATCGGCGGGGCCGCTGGCGACGAGCTCGGCGCCCCGCTCCGAGAGCGCAGCGGTCAGCCCGTCGGCCCCGACCACGACCACCCGCTCCCCCGGCTCCACCAGTGACGCCGCAGCCATGGCCGAGGTGATCACCTCGGGCTCGGCGCCAGGGATGCCGTGGTGGGCGAGCTTGTCTGCCACCTGCCGCGGGGTGCGGAGCGCCGAGTTCGTCACGAACGCCAGCGGGCAGCCCGCCTCGCGCAGGCGCAGGATCGCCTCCGGCGATCCCGGCACCGTCTCGGTTCCCCGCCAGACGACGCCGTCGAGGTCGATTGCCCATGCGATCACGCCTGGAGCGTAGCCAGCAGGGCCGTCACGGGTGCTCGGGGATCGCGCCCGGGCCCGAGGCGTACAGGTGCTGGTTGGCCAGCATGTAGGCGGGGCCGTGGGGGCCGTTGATAGCGGCGTTCTCCCCGTAGAGGTGCTGCTTGGTCCAGCCGGTGATCTCCCGGCTGCGAGCGACCCGCAGGAGATCGGCGGCGGTGTCGATGGCGGTCGGCACCACCTCGTCGAGCGGGGCGAGCTGCTGGGCGATCCCGGAGTGCAGGGCCTCCGGTCCCGACCACCGCTTGGCCAGCACCACGGTCTGGTGGAACGCGTCCCGTGACATCTTGTGGCGGAACAGGGCCAGCTCGGCTTCGGGGATGGCGAAGCCCAGCTCGACCTCGTTGGCGCACAGGTAGCCGCGGTCCTCGCGCACGACCCGGATGTCGTGGCTCAGCGCGATCATGAACCCGGCCCCGAAGCAGTGGCCGTTGACGGCACAGACGGTCGGCATCGGGAACGTGATCATCCGCCCGAACAGGGCCATGGCCTCGGCCCCGAACACCCTGCGGTCGCCGCCGGGATGCTCGCCCCGGCTCGTCATCCATTCGAGGTCGAGCCCGTTTGAGAAGAACTTCTCGTTGGCCGAGGCGGTAACGAGCGTGGCCGGGCCGTCGGTCGCTTCCACCTCGTCGAGCGCAGCGTCGAACGCCCGGGTGAACGAGGTGTTCCACCGATTCTCCCCGTCGTCCATGGTGAGCACCATCACGGTGCCGCCGTCGCGCTCGTGCCGTTCGATGTCCATGATGTTGCCCACGTCAGCCTTCCTTCCGTCGTTGCGAGCCTTCACGCTCTCCCGCCGCCGCTCACGCCCCAGCGCATCCTTCGATCGGGAGCTCGACCGGGATCGAGCCCACGGACACGCCGGCGCGGGGGTGCAGGTCGATCACGTTCAACTGTTGCGACGCCGCTACCCCGTAGGGCGCCCCCGAGTACCAGGCGGTCACGTTGTCGGTACTGGCATCTGTGCGGACGTGCCAGTGACCGAGCGCCACGTAGTCGGCCCCTGTGGCTTCGATGTCGGCGGGCGAGACCGGTGAGGATCGTCCGAGCAGGTCGTCGTCCTCGTCGGGATCGAGGTGTCCGTGCCCGAGGACCACCCACCAGGCGTCGTCGCGGGGTCGAGCCGGTACGTTGCGCAGAGGCCGGAAGTCGCGGTCGTGGATGGGCATGGCCTTGCCCCAGATCGTGATGGCGCCCCCGAGCAGCTCGACGGTCTTCCCGTCGCTGTCATCGAGAAAGACCACGCCCGATGTCGCAACCGCGGCCTCCTGGTAGAGCGACCGCTCGTCGTGGACGTCGTGATTGCCGGCGATGACCACGCAGGGCACGCCGAGCTTGCCGAGCCGACCCAGGACCTCGTCGACGAGCTCGTCGCTGACCCGCTGGTGATCGAACAGGTCCCCGACCACGAGCATGGCGTCGGCCCGGTGGGCGGCGACGA
>JAOTYQ010000113.1 GCA_029861725.1 Acidimicrobiia bacterium
GGCCTGTTCTTCTTTGCCTTCCTCGCGATCGATGTGATGGCTGCCTTCACCCAGATGCTGTCAACGGGCGTGTTCGATCGACACCCGAAACTGCGGTGTGCCGTGCTGGAGATCGGGGCGACATGGATAAGCGCCTGGCTCGATCGTATGGACCACAAGTATGAGGTGATGCACGCCAACACGCCCGGGTCGCTGAAGCCGAGCGAGTACTTCTATCGCCAGTGCATCGTCTCGGCCGATCCCGATGAGACGGTTATCGCCCCGATCGTCGAGGCAGTGGGCGCCGAGTACTTCGTGTGGGCCTCGGACTACCCGCACATCGACGCGTCGTTTGGCGTCGTTGGCGAGATCCGATCGCGGATCGCCACACTCTCCGAGGCCGACCAGCGACTGGTCATGGGCGCCAATGCCGCCCGGTTCTACCGTCTCGACACGACCGGCCGTGGCTGAGGACGGCAGGTACAGGATCGCCCAGTCGCCTCGTTGCTGGGAACCAGCGACCAGATCATGACGCCGGGCCTGTAGGCCGACGGTGGGAACCATGGCTCAGGAGCGTACGCAACACAAAGGATGACCAGGGCTCGATCTCGTTCGTTCCGGGAGCCCTGAGTCCGACGGTCTCAAGTGCTATGGGTCGCGATGTTGGCGACCCGTGCACCCACCACCAACACGCACGCTCTGCGGCCCGGTCTGCGCGGGTTCAGCAACTTGGGTGTGTTTGCTGGCCTACCTAGCCGCTACCGTACGGCGTCCACGTTTGTGGTCCTACTGGAGGGTGATGGGCCTACCAGAGTTCAAGGAGCAGTGTTGATGGCAGCGAAAACGAAGAAGTCAATGAGTTCGAATCACAAGCAAGCCTTGGCGGTTGGCCGGGCTGAGGGCCGAGCGGTCCGGGCGTATCTGGAGGCCTTGGATTCGAATCGCCCAAAGCGTGGTCGGCGTCGGACGAAGGAATCGATCAGTGCTCGGCTGGAGAACTTGGCTATGGAGTCTGTGGATGCTGATCCATTGAAGCGGTTGCAGCTGGCTCAAGAGGAGCTTGATCTGACTGATGAGCTAGTCCGGATCGATCAAGGCGTCGACACGGGTGAGCTTGAGGTCGAGTTCGTGAAGGTAGCGGCGTCCTATGCGTCTCGCAAGGGCATCTCTTATGCGGCCTTCCGGCAGGTGGGGGTACCTGCTTCTGTGCTCAAAGACGCGGGCATCACCCGAAGCGTCACATAGAGCCGTCTGCGACGATCACGATCAACATCGCCAGCGACCTGTTCGTCGAGTTGGCGTTCGTCTCCGTCGCTCAGTTGCTGGTGCTGCGTGGGATCGACCTGTCGGTCGGTGGCATGATGGCGCTGACCGTGGTGGTCGCCGGCTACACCTCCACCGTGTGGGCCGCCCGATCGGGGTCGCGGCCGTGCTCGGGCTGGTGACCGGTGCCGTCGTCGGGCTGCTCAACGGGCTGCCGGTCGCCTACGGCGGCCTGCCACCGATGATCGTGACCCTCGGGTCCGGAATCGTCGCCGCCGGCTTGGCCCTCGGGATCAGCGATGGCAGGCCGTCGTTCGGGTTCCCCGATTCGTTCCTCGAGCTCGGCACCGGGCGGATTCTCGGCCTGCCGATCCAGCTCGTCGCTCGCCTCGTGAGCTAGCCCGATACCGCGTACGCCAGACGGTCGCAGAGTGAGGGCGAGCGGTGATGTTCACACGCCGAGCTCAAGCACCGCCCGAGATCGGCACTCACCTACAGCGCTCGGGTACGCGTTGTGCAACGGGGACTGGTCGACGCGGTGGGTCTTGCCGTCCGGGGCCGTGACGGGCGGAGGGGTCCCAGTGGCCAGCACCTGGACATGGGACCTCGGGCTCTAGTCCCGTCGGCGATGATGAGGTCGCATCTAGGAGACAACCTGACCAGGAGGATGAGAGCTATGGCAGTGACGAAGATCATCGAAGTTGTAGGTCGCTCTGCGGAGAGTTCGGATGCGGCGGTCAAGGCCGCTCTTGCCGAAGCTGGTACGAGCCTGCGCGACATCAAGGCGCTCGACGTTGTCTCGATCGGGCTCCGAGGCGACAACATGGATGAGTGGGGAGCGCTCGTGCGCATCTCGTTCCTCGTCGACAGCGTCGACTGACAGTCAATCATCGCCAGCGCCGGGATGGGTGAGCTGACGCTCACCCATCCCGGTCGTACCCGAGTGTCAGAGCCACCCGAGGCCGTTGCCGAGTAGGGATTGGGACGTTGGTGAGTAGATCGATATCGGGCATTCGAGCGATTCGGGCGATTCTTCTGATGGCTCGCCGAACGGTCTAACGGCCTCCTGTGGATCTCTCGAGGGCCCACAGGTCAGCGAGGTAGCCTAGCTCGACACGCGATTCCGCGATCTGGATCGGTTGTTGGCTGATCGGTCGGCCTGGAGTCGCTGCTGTCGGAGTCCACGAGCGGTGACGATCCCTAGGAGAGGCCCACCGACGAGGCTGGCGACCATCACCAGGCCCACGATGGTGTTGTCCTCGAAGACATCTCCGATACTGGATTTGCCTCACTCACCATGCTCGCTCTTCTCGGAACGAGGGCTCGGGCTTACCAGTAGTTCCGCTGCCACCAGATCCGCGTCCGTCGAGTCGATACGCGTGCACCTGGTCGTCATGGGCGCCGAAGAAGAGCCAGCCGTCGATCACCGCTGGTGAGGTCCAGACGAGATCACCGACCGGGAGCCGAGTAAGCGTGGTCCCGTCGGCCCGATCGAGCACGTACAGGTGGCCGTCGCTGGATCCCACGTAGACCCGCTCCCCCGTGACTGCGGCCGACGACAGGATCTCGACCAGCTCGGTGGACCACAGCAGTCGGCCGGATGCGAGCTCGATGGCGAGGAACGAGCCGTCCCGAGAGCCAACGTAGACGACGCCATCGGCGATGGCTGGGGTTGCGAACACCGGGGCAGCGGTCTCGACCGACCACCGGGGGGTGCCGGAGTCGGCCGCCACCGCATGCACACGACCATCATCGGAGCCGAACACGACGACGCCATCGGCTGTCGCCGGTGAGCTGAGCACCGGTCCTCCGGTCGGATACCGCCACACCTCGGCCCCGGTCGCTGCGTCGAGGGCGTAGACGTTCCCGTCGATCGAGCCGATGACAATGATGTCGTCGAGGACCAACGGTGACGACAGGATTCCACCTCCGGTGGGGAACCGCCACACCTCGGTCCCGCTCACCGCATCGAGGGCGTAGACGTTGCCATCGAACGCTCCAAACCACACGATGCCATCGGAAACCGCCGCCGAGCTCTGCTCCCCGCCGCGGCCGAGGGCGAACCGCCAGCGCTCTTCACCGGTCACCGCGTCGACGGCGTAGAACAGATCGTCGTCAGCACCAAAGTAGACGACCCCATCGACCACCGTCGGCGATGCCCGAAGCAGGCCACCGACCGAGAACGTCCACAACTCGGCCCCCGACGCGGCGTCGAGCGCATGGAGACGTCGGCCGAACGTCCCGATATAGAGCACCCCGTCGACCACGGCCGGCGACGACTCCACGACGTCCCCGGTGTCGAAGCGCCACGCCAGCTCAGGGTGGCCCGTGGCGTCGCCGGTCGTGCCCGAACGAGTCGGGTCAAACCGGAACATCGGCCACCCGTTGGCTCCGATCCGGGACGACACAGGGACGGCGGCCGGCTGCTCCGAACCGGAGCACGAGACGGCGAGCAGCGCCACCGAGAGGACGAACGGGACGATTCGCGTCATCGACGACCGAACCGGCGAGCCTCCCCGTCTACTCCAGCTTCACGGACTCGTGGTCACGGGATCCTGATCGATGCCGGTAGCGGGCGACGCCACCCACCGGCGATGCAAGCCACTCGTCGACCCCGACCATCACAGACCCGACGTGAGCGGGGTCGTCGTCGGTCGGCGGCGGCTCAGCTGTCGGCGAGCCACGATGCCACGGCCGGAGCAGCGCCGTCCCATCCCTGCGGGGGCCTCGATCGTGAGCGTTGGAAGGCTGGAGCCATCAACAAGCTCTTCGCAAAGCTGTCCGTACTCGATCCAGACGTCGATAGGAATCTCGCCGCCTCCCGACGCGATCCGCTGCCCCAGTAAGACCAAGTCTTGTCCGTCGGCCACTCGTGTTCGAACAAGAACCGACCCGTCATATGCAGTGCACACGCTTCGAGCACCCACGCTCATCACCGCCCAGATCGGCGGTGGCAAAGCGGCGTGATCGTCGCCAACATCATGTTCGACCTCGAGGCCATCGACTGGTCGACCACGGACCGCTCCCCCTGTCACCTCCTATTCGCCGAGGTCATCGCCACCCTCAGGCTCCTGCTCGTCATCTTCGGCGTCGTCCGATCCGGGCGCCCGTCCGTTGCCGCCTTCACCGTCGGGTGCCTACATCGGCGGCGCGTACTACCTCACCTCATCCACCAGCTTCGCCAACCCAGCCGTGACCATCGGCCGGACCTTCTCCGACACCTTCGCTGGTATCGACTCCAGTTCGGCCCCGCCCTCATCATCGCCCAACTCGTCGGGACCACCATTGCCGTCGCAATCACCCGCTACCTCTACCCGAACACCAGCGACCACGCCGACCAAGTCTTCGTACCCCACGATCCCGACCAGGAGCGGCGCCTCTGACGTCACGCACGCCCGGTCGAGAGCCGTCGTGGACGCGGCTCGCCGCTGTCCGCTCTCGGCTGTGGCCTCGGGGGGGCGTCGAGCTCGGGCTCGCCCGGTGCGGACGTCAGCCGTCGCCGTCGATGGCCAACATTCCGCCGGCGAGGTTGATCACGTCGTCGAAGCCGGAGGCGACGAGAAACTCGGCCGCCGAGGCGCTCCGACCACCGCTGCGACACAACAGCACGACCCGGCGGCTCGGGTCGAGCTCGCCGACCCGCACAGGGAGGTCACCGAGTGGGATGTTCACCGATCCCGGCAGAGCCCCGGCCGCCACCTCGTCGGGCTCGCGGACGTCGATAAGCTGCGTGCCGGCGTTCACGACCGACGCGTGATCGGGGGCGGGATGATCGCGATACATCGAGACGGGCCTCCTGGGTGGGCGACAATGACCAACCAGAAGGTACGGACAATTTGGGTCATCGTCAACCGTCGATCAGAGCCGGGAATCGACCAGCTCGGACTCGAGCGCCAGCACGCCGAGGACGCACTGGTCAACCCGATGAAGGTGCTCGTTGGCGACGAAGCGATCGAGGGCCTCGATCCCGAGCGCGAACTCACGCCGGGCCAGCGCCGACTTCCGGCCGAGGCCCCGCCTCCGGAGCCGGTCGAGATGCTCGGCCGAAGCCGACGTCGACCGATCGGGGTGCTTGTGGAGCAGATACCCGAGCTCGCGGGCGTCGGGAGTGGTCGAGGTGAGGGACAGCAACATGACGCGACCATTCAAGTCGATGACACGACGGCTCATGGCCCAGTTACCGATCGCGGCCCGGTCCGCAGCATCGAGCGGCAAGGCAGCTGATCCTGGTCAGCCGCCAGTCAGGTGACCCATGGTGTAGTCGTCCTGGCCGCCTGTGGCGCCAACGGTTCGGCTCTGCCGACTGCAGATGAGATCTACGGCACGAACCCCGGCTGAGCCGTTCGCCGGTGCCACACTGGCACGACCGGGACCAACTCATGAAGCTGCTCCTCATCGAAGACGACAAGAAGATCGCCACAGCGGTCAAGCGCGGTCTCGAAGGCGAGGGCTTCTCGATCTCGGTCGCCTACGACGGCGTCGACGGGCTGTGGATGGCCAAGGAAGGCTCCTACGACGCCATCATCCTCGACATCCTCTTGCCTGGGAAGAACGGCTACCAGATCTGCGGCGAGCTGCGGGAAGCGGGCGACTGGACACCGATTCTCATGCTGACCGCGAAGGACGGTGATCTCGACGAGGCCGAGGCGCTCGATACCGGGGCCGACGACTACCTGACGAAGCCGTTCTCGTTCCCGGTGCTGGTCGCCCGGCTTCGGGCCTTGCTCCGGCGGACGAGTGGGGTCGAACCGGTTGCGGTGGCGGCGGGCGATCTCCGGATCGATCCCGGCCAACGGCGGGTGTGGCGAGGCGACACCGAGGTGGAGCTGACCGCTCGCCAGTTCGACGTACTGGAGTTCCTGATGCGCCGAGCCGGTCAGGTGATGTCCAAGGACGAGATCCTGGCCGGCGTGTGGGACCTCGACTTCGACGGGGATCCGAACATCGTCGAGGTGTACATCCGGCGGCTCAGGACCAGGATCGACGTGCCGTTCGGTCGGGCCGCCATCGAGACCGTCCGAGGGGCTGGGTATCGCCTCGATGTCGACGGCGGCTGATCGACCGGTGGCTGTTGGAGCGGTGGATGGGAGCCGGGCCGGGAGACGTCGTTCGACGGTCCGGTTCCGCATAACCGCCCTGGCTGCGGTGGTGGCAGCCGTCGTGCTCGGAGCCAGCGCGGTCGGTCTCGTCGTCGTCGAGCGGGAGCAGCTGACGTCGATCCTCGACCGGGGTCTGGAGCAGCGGGCCGATCAGCTGGTCGAGGCGCTGACCACACTCGGGGACTCGACGGTCGTCGCCAACTCGAACGCCGAGGACCGCGGCGTGCAGGTCGTCGACGCCGAGACCGGTGAGGTCCTGACGGCCACCGCCAATTTCGATGGCCTCGGACCACTGGCCGACCCTCCGCCGCCGGGCCGGACACAGGTGGCAAGAACGGTGCCCGCCCTCCCGATCGATGACGATCGGTTCCGGGTCCTCAGCCGCCGAGTCGATACCGCCGACGGTGCGGTCATCCTCCACGTGTTCGAGAACATCGACGACCTGACCGATGCGGTGCGGGGCCTGGCGGTGGCTCTGGCGACGGCGGTCCCGCTCGTCGTGCTCGTCATGACCGGGCTGGTGTGGTGGCTGGTCGGCCGAACGCTGCGACCGGTCGAGGACATCCGCTCCGAGGTCACGGCGATCACGGGCAATACGACCGGCGGCCGGGTCACCGTTCCGCCCCATGACGACGAGATCGGCCGCCTGGCTCAGACGATGAACGACATGCTCGATCGGCTCGAGGCGTCGGCCGACCGGCAGCGTCGGTTCGTCAGCGACGCGTCGCACGAGCTTCGTACGCCGCTGACCAGGATGCGGGCCGAGCTCGAGATCGATCTCGAGCAGCCCGGTGGCGCCGATCTGGCAGCCACCCACCGGTCGGTGCTCGAAGAGACGATCGCCCTCCAGCGACTGGTCGACGACCTCCTCTACTTGGCCCGGAGCGACGCAGCGCCTTCGCCGTTGCGAACCGGCCCGCTCGACCTCGACGACGTGGTGATGCGGGAGGTCGACCGGCTCCGTTCGCTCACGTCGCTCCGCTTCGATACCCGTGCGCTGTCGGCCGCACATCTTCGGGGCGACGCCGACCAGCTCACGAGGGTGGTTCGCAACGTCCTCGACAATGCGGTTCGTCACGCCGAGGCGATCGTGACCATCGAGCTGACCGAGACCGACGAGGAGGTGCGGTTCGTGGTCGTCGACGACGGGCCCGGAGTCGAGGTTGGCCAGGAGGACGCGATCTTCGAGCGGTTCACCCGGCTCGACGGGTCACGGACCCGAACCGACGGTGGGACCGGGCTAGGTCTCGCCATCAGCCGCGACATCGCCGAGCGGCACCACGGCGCCTTGACCGTCCGCAATGTCGTGCCTCGGGGGGCGGCGTTCACACTGTCGCTTCCCATCGACGGGCAGCCTCTTAGGTCGGGGCCGGAGCGGTCGCCGCCAGCGCAGCCGGGATCGGAGCGATCGGAGTCAGAACCGTCGAGCTCGTAGCCCGCATCAGCGGTTGCCGGCGATGAGCACGCCGGCCACCTCGGCTGCCCGGATCTGCTCGCCGGTCCAGCCGAGCAGGCCCGTCAGCACCGCCTCGTTGTGCTCGCCGAGCGCGGGAGCGACAAGTGGGGGCTCGACCGGCCGGCCGTCGAACTTGATCGGGAACCCTGGAGCGGAGAACGAGCCGATGTAGGGGTCGGCGATCTCCCGCACGGTTCCCCGAGCTCGGAAGTGGGGATCGTCGACGGCGTCGGCCGGGCTCATGACCTTGCCAGCGGGAACGCCGGCCTCGGCCAACGCATCGAGGACCTCGTCCACCCCGGCAAAGGTGGTCAGCCACGCCTCGATCATCTCGGTGAGCACCTCACGGTTGGCGAGCCTCGCCTCGTTGGTCGCGAACCGTTCGTCGGCACCGAGCTCCGGCCGCCCCATCACCGACCAGAGATTCTCGACCTGCCGCTGGGTGCACAGGATCACGACCCACCCGTCCCGGCAGGCGAACGTGCCGGCGGGAGCAGCCGGCTGGTAGTGGCGTCCTTGCCGCAGTGGGAGATCGCGATCGCCCGTGATCGACGACGCCTGCACCGCGAACTCGTGCATGTGAAACAGGGCGTCGGTCATCGCAACATCGACGTGGGACCCGCGGCCGGTCCGGTCTCTCCGGAACAACGCATAACCGATCCCGGCGAACGCATGAACGCCGGCGTTCGTGTCGGCGAGTCCGACGCCGACGAAGTAGGGCGGACCGTCGGGCTCGCCGGTCATGTGCATCATGCCGGCCATCGCCTGGGCGACGAAGTCGAACGACTTCCGCTCCCGGTACGGGCCGAACTGGCCGAACCCGGAGATCGATGCCATGACGATGCCCGGGTTGATCGCTGCGAGGTCGTCGTAGCCGAGGCCCTTGCGAGTCATGACCCCCGGGGTCGCGTTCTCGACGACGACGTCGACGCAACGGACGAGGTCCTTGACGATGGCGATCCCGTCGGGATGGCGTAGATCGACCCCGAGACTGCGCTTGCCCCTGTTCTGCTGCACGAAGAGCCCGGCCCGGCCGTCGATGGCGGGTGTTCGCTGCCGCGTCGGATCGCCGGTCGGAGCGGCCTCGACCTTGATCACGTCCGCCCCTATCTCGGCCATGAGCCGGGTGCAGGACGGGCCGGCCAGGTACTGGGTGAAGTCGAGCACCGTCACGCCCTCGAGAAAGTCATCGTTCGCCGCTGATCCCTCCAGCATGTCGTTCCCCCGGTTTGTGGCTGGCCGTGCAGGCTCGACTTCGAGCATGCCACCGCCAGGGTGAATGGCCGCAAGTCGACACCGCCCGGCGAGCTGGAGACGACAGCCGCCGATGTGATGAGGTGGAACCATGACCCGACTGACACCGCGGACCCCCAGCGAGATGACCGAGAAGCAACGGGAGCTGTACGACCAGATGGCCGAGGGGCGGGACATCACCAACGGCTACATCGGAGGGCCATTCGATGCGTGGGGCCTGAACCCGTCGACCGGGCGGCGGATCTGGCAGCTCGGCGGCGCCCTCCGGTTCAAGCCGACGATCGACCGCCGCTACATCGAACTCGCGATCCTGATGACCGGTCAGCTGTGGCAAGCGCAGTTCGAGTGGTTCGCCCACGAACCGATGGCGCGCGATGCCGGCCTGCCCGAGGAGGTGATCCAGGCCGTCAAGATCGGGACCGAGCCGTCGTTCACCGACGACGGCGACGAGATCTGCTGGCAGTTCTGTCGACGTCTGCTCGATCGCAGCAAGATCGACCCCGCCACCTACCAGGCGACGGTCGATCGGTTCGGCGAAGCCGGCGTCGGCGATCTCATCAATGCATGCGGGTTCTATACCCTGGTGTCGATGACGCTCAACACGTTCGAAGTCGGACTGCCCGACGGAGCCGAGCCGCCATTCCCGGCCTGATCGGTCCAAGGCGCTCTGGCGAATACCGAGCGCCCGACGGGCGGCTAGAGCCGCTCGGCGATCATGCGGTTGACCGATCCCAGCATGCGCTCGACCTCATCACGCGAGTTGTAGTGACAGATCGAGGCCCGCACGCAGGCGTCGATGCCGAGCGGCACGAGTATCCCGGCCGAGTAGTGATCGCGGCGACGTACATGGGTGCGGACCCCGTCGCGGCGCAGCTCCTCGACGACATCGGCGGCGGCAATACCAGCGATCTCGAACGACACCATCCCCGCACGGTGCTCGCTCGTGACCGGCCCGACGACAGACACCGGATCGAGCTTGGCGAGGCCCGGAAGCCCGCCGGTGCCTCGCAGCAGGGCGTCGACCAACCCATGCTCGTGACCTCGGATCGCGTCGGCTGCAGCCTCGATCCGGTCACGGCTGCCGCCGGCGAGCTCAGGGTTGGCCTCGGCGCCGAGCCACTCGAGGTAGCGGACGACCTCGGAGAAGGTGGCATAGGCCGAGGCGTCGCGAGTGCCCTGCTCCCAGGCCTCGGGCGGGGTGCCATCGAGCTGGTCGTGGGGCACCGCCGCCAACCGATCGGAGATCCAGGCGATGCCGTAGTTGTGGCGGGAGAACATCTTGTACCCGGAGACGACGTAGCCGTCGATGTCGTACGAGTCGACCTCGATCCGGCCGTGCGCAGCGTGTTGGATCCCGTCGACGATGATGAAGCAGTCGGGTGCGACCTCGCGGATCCGGCGAGCGATCGCCGCGACGTCGACGTGCATCCCGGTCACCGGGCTGGCGTGGATGATGGTTGCCACCGACGTGTCGGTGGTGATCGCCTCGTCGTAGCTGTCGACCCCCACGAGGCTGGTGTCGGTGTCGAAGGGAACCTGGTGGTACGACCGGCCGGCAACGTCGGCCCACCGCCGGCAGGCGCTGAACGTCGCCGGGTGCTCGAGCGAACTGCCGACGACATCGCCCGTGGTGGCCAGCACGGCCGAGCGGATCAGCCGGCCGAGCAGTTCGGTTCCGGTCTCACCGACCATGACGACGCCAGCGCGGGCGCCGAAGAAGAGGCGCATATCGCCCCGGCCCTGCTCGATCAGCTCCCCGAGCGCCTGCGACGCCCGGTTGGCCCGGCCCTGGTTGTCGGGCACGGCCAGCAGCTCGGTCGATCGCGCCACGACCGACTTCAGCGTGAGGGAGCCGCCGGCGTTCTCGAAGAAGGCTCGCGGCCCTTCGTAAGGGCACTCGTCGGCGAAGTGGAATCGGTCGCGGATCGCTGCGAGCAGCTCGGGTTCGAACATCCGGTCACCCTAGGGGGCTGGTCCGTCTCGTTTGGATCGGTCGTGAGTGTCACAGAAATCGAGCTGGACCGACGACACCACTACTGTGGCCAGCCATGCAAGACCTCACGGAACAGGTGGCATGGATCACCGGAGCGGGCACCGGGATCGGGGAGGCAGCGGCCGTCGAGCTGGCCGCCCTCGGCTGCGACGTCGTCCTCTCGGGGCGACGGTCCGAGCCGCTGAAGTCTCTGGCCGACCGCATCGAGAGCGTTGGCGGTCGGGCCGCTGTCGAACCGCTCGACGTTGCCGATGCCGGCGCGGTGGAGGCGAGCGTGGCCACCATCCTCGATCGCCACGGCCGCATCGACATCGGGGTGTTCAGCGCCGGCATCAACGTCATGGAACGGAACTGGCCGGTGCTTTCGACCGAGGCCTGGGACGACATCATCGACATCGACCTCAACGGCGCGTTCTACTGCTGCCGTGCGGTGCTCCCGGCGATGCGAGCCCAGGGAGGCGGGCTCATCATCAACATCTCGTCGATGGCGGCCAAGCGGGTCAGCGCCCTCACCGGTCCGGCCTATCAGGCGGCCAAGCACGCGATGAACGCCATGACGGCCAGCCTTGCGGTCGAGGAGCGGAACAACGGGATCCGAGCCACCGCCATCTGCCCGGGCGAGGTGGCGACCCCGATACTGGACCAGCGGCCGGTCCCTGTCAGCGACGAGGACAAAGCGAGGATGCTGCAGCCGGACGACCTCGGCGCCCTGATCGCCTTCGTCGCTCGGATGCCGGCCCATGTCACGCTGGACGAGATCCTGATCACGCCCACCTACAACCGATTCCTGGCCGCACCATGAACGCCGGACCGACGGAGCGGGTCCTTAGCGAGTTCCGCCATACGGCGGAACATCGTCGACTCGGCCTCGGCGTGCGGACCAGAACGGTAGACACATGAACGCACACGCGTCCCCTGGGCCCCTGGCCGGCGTCCGCATCGCCGATCTGACCGACGTGGTGATGGGCCCGCTCGCCACCAGGATGTTGGCCGACATGGGGGCCGACGTGATCCGGGTCGAGGCCCCGGGGGGTGACGTTATCCGTCACTACGAGCCGATGCGAAGCGCAGCGATGAGCGCGTTCAGCATGAACCTGAACCGCAACAAGCGCAGCATCGTCTTGGACCTCAAGTCCGACACCGGGCGGGAGGCGGTCCGTGACCTGATCGCCAGCTGCGACGTGTTCGTGTCGAACATGCGCCGGGCGGCCCTCGAACGGCTCAGGCTCGACGAGGCCGAGGTCCGAGCGATCCGGCCCGACATCATCTACTGCATCTCGAACGGCTACGGGAGCGACGGCCCGAAGGCCGACCAGGCCGCCTACGACGATGTGATGCAAGCCGCATCCGGTTTGGCGGCGATGTTCGCATGGGTCGGCGACGAGCCTCAGCTCGTGCCGAGCATCTATGCCGACAAGATCACCGGGGCCCACATCGCCTTCGCCGTCGCCGCTTCGCTTCACGGGCGGGCCGTGACCGGTGAGGGCGCGTCGATCGAGGTGCCGATGGCAGAAACCATGGCCGCCTTCAATCTCGTCGAGCACCTCGGCGGCCAGACGTTCGAACCGACCCTC
>JAOTYQ010000671.1 GCA_029861725.1 Acidimicrobiia bacterium
ATGAGCACCGTGACCCGGGAGGTCGCGAAATGAGCACCGTGACCCGGGAGGTCGCGAAATGAGCACCGTGACCCGGGAGGTCGCGAAATGAGCATGGTCCTTCTCGATCCGAGACCACCGGAGCCCCACGCCGGCGATGGTCCGGCCCCGCGCCTTCACACGCTCGACGGCGCGGTGATCGCCCTGGTCCACAACGGCAAGACGCACGGGCGAGAGCTGATGACCTACGTCGTCGACGATCTGCGCGAGCGATGGGCCATCGCCGACGTGCTGCACGTCGGTCCGCCGAGCCCGGGCTATGGCGGCCACCCGGACGACGCCAAGCCGATCGCCGAGGAGGCGATGGCCGCGATCTCGGCTGTCGGGGATTGAGGCAGCTGCTCGTCGGGCAGTGTGTTCGACGCCATCATCTTCGAAAAGCTCGGCGTGCCCGCCGTGCCGATCATCACGAGGCCGTTCGAGCCGACGGCCGACGCCATTGCCAAGCTCCATGCCCTCGACGGCTACGCCTACGCCGCGGTCGCCCACCCGATCACGAGCCTGAGCGACGCCGAGCTGCGGGAGCGGGCCCGAGTTGCGGCACCGATGGTCGAGGCGGCCCTGCTGACGGAGCAGGGATCGGCGGCCCGCGTGTCCGAGCGGGCGCACCAGCCGGCCGATGATCGATCCGATGGCGGAGGGGAGCACCGATGAGCGCCAACGGCACCGGCCGGCTAGCGGGAAAGGTGGCTTTGATCACCGGTGGAGCCCGAGGCCAGGGGGCCGAGGAGGGCCGGCTCTTCGCCGCCGAGGGGGCGACCGTCGTTCTCACCGACGTGCTCGACGCCGAGGGCGAAGGCGCAGCGGCGGGCATCGACAACGCGACGTATCGGCACCTCGATGTCCGGTCGGAATCCGAGTGGGAGACCGTCGTCGACGACGTGATCGAGGCCAACGGCCAGCTCGACGTGCTCGTCAACAACGCAGGGGTCGACCTGGTCAAGCGGCTCGATGCCACGACCCTCGAGGAGTTCGAGCGGGTGGTCGCCATCAACCAGACGGGGACGTTCCTCGGCATGCGGACCGTCGCCCGCGCACTCAAGAAGGCGGAGCGGCCAGGTTCGATCATCAACATCAGCTCAGTGGCCGGACTCGAGGGGGTGCTCGGCCACGGCGCCTACTCCGGCACGAAGTTCGCCGTGACCGGGCTCACGAAAGCCGCAGCCAAGGAATGGGGGCGCTACGGCATTCGCGTGAACTCCGTCCATCCGGGCCTGATCGAGACGCCGATGACCGCCGACGCCAGACCGATCGCCGACCCTGACACGAGGGCGAAGGTCGAACGCAACATCCCGATCGGCCGGGTCGGCCAGTCGGTCGACATCGCCAACATGGTGCTGTTCCTCGCCAGTGACGAATCGAGCTACTGCACCGGGCAGGCGTTCGTGGTCGACGGCGGGATCCACCCATGACCCGGCGGGGTCCGCAGGATCGGGGGAGCATCCGATGAGGCTCGAGTTGACGAAGGGCACCGTCGCCAGTGACGGCGAGGACATCTACTGGGAGCTGGCCTCGGCCGGGCCCGACGACGAGCGGCCGGTCGTCGTGCTGTCGCACGGCGCCGGCGGGACCCATGCGATCTGGTACCAGCAGGTCCCGGCACTCGGGCAGGACTACAGGGTCTTGACCTGGGACAGCCGTGGGTTCGGGAACTCGACGAACCGCGGCGGCAGCCCGACCGCCGACGCCGCCGCCACCGACTTGGCCGCGGTGCTGGGCGAGGCGGGACTGGAGCGGGCTCACTTCGTCGGCCAGTCGATGGGCGGCTGGCACACCGCCGCCTACGCCAAGGCCAATGGCGACCAGGTGCTCTCGCTCACCTTCGCCGACACGATCGGCGGGCTGTGGACACCCGGGTTGCGCAAGGCGCTCGCCGAGTTCAACCGGTCTGGCGGCTTGGTTGGCGAGGGGCCCGAGATCGTCGGCGGGCATCGGGCGTTGTGGCCGGGCACCGCCGAGCGCGACCCGGCCCGGGCGTTCCTCTATCAGGCTCTCGGCTCGTTTCACGACCCACCTCTGGGCAAGCTGCGGGAGACGATCCAGTGGGAGGTGTCGCACGCCGAGATCGCGGCCATCGGGGCTCCGGTGCTGTTCGTTGCCGGCAGCCACGACCAGATCTTCCCGGCTCGGCTGTTGGCCGAGTCGGCTGCGATGATCCCCGGCGCCGTGTTCGTGGAGATCCCCG
The DNA here is from genome assembly GCA_029861725.1 of Acidimicrobiia bacterium. Classification (GTDB taxonomy): domain Bacteria; phylum Actinomycetota; class Acidimicrobiia; order Acidimicrobiales; family SZUA-35; genus CADEDH01. Next base: position 2,225 of record JAOTYQ010000671.1, read on the forward strand.
CCGCCGGCCACAGCCCCTACTTCGAGCAACCCGACGCCTGGAACGACGCCGTCGGGTCATTCCTCCGCTCGGTCTGAGCCGCGACACTCCGAAGGTTCGGGGGCTGGGGTCAGAGCACGGCGTCGAAGACCCGGTCGAGGCTCTCGACGGACCGGTCGACGTTGCGGAGCTTGTCGAGGCCGAACAGCCCGAGCCGGAACGTGGCGAAGTCGTCGCCCTCGTCGCACTGCAGGGGCACCCCGGCCGCGATCTGGATGCCCTCGGCTGCGAATCTGGCACCGTTCTGGATCGCCGGGTCGTCGGTGTAGCACACGACGACACCGGGGGCGCCGAAACCGGCGGCGGCCACGCTGACGACGCCCCGCCCGGCCAGGCTCTCACGGACCCGTCGGCCGAGCTCGATCTGCTGGGCCTTGACCTTGTCGAAGCCGTAGGCCGCCGTTTCTGCCATCACGTCGCGGAATCCGGTGAGCGCGTCGGTCGGCATCGTGGCGTGATAGGCGTGGCCGCCGGCCTCGTAGGCAGCCATGATCTGCCGCCACTTGCCGAGGTCGCAGGCGAAGCTCGACGACGTCGACGATTCGACCGCCTCCCGACCTGCCGGGCTCAGCATCACCAGGCCGGAGCACGGCGAGGCGCTCCAGCCCTTTTGGGGTGCGCTGATCAGGACGTCGACGCCGCTGTCGGCCATGTCGACCCACACCGTGCCGGAGGCGATGCAATCGAGCACGAACAGTCCGTCGACCTCATGGGTGGCGGCTGCCACCGCCGACAGGTAGTCGTCGGGCAGGATCATCCCGGCCGAGGTCTCGACGTGGGGGGCGAACACCACGGCTGGCCGCTGCTCGGTTATCGCCGTCACCACTTCGTCGATCGGGGCCGGGGCGAACGGTTCCTGCGGTCCTGGTGTCGACCGCCGAGCCTTGAGCACAGTGGCCTCGGCCGGTATGCCGCCAGCGTCGAAGATCTGGGTCCACCGGTACGAGAACCAGCCGTTGCGGAGGACGAGGACTCGGCGGTCGGTGGCGAGCTGGCGAGCGACCGCCTCCATGGCAAAGGTGCCGCTGCCGGGAACGATGGCGACCGCATCGGCGGCGTAGACCTGTTTGAGCCCCGACGAGATGTCGTTCATCACGTTCTGGAACGTCTCCGAC
>JAOTYQ010000672.1 GCA_029861725.1 Acidimicrobiia bacterium
CGTCGAGAAACCTCGCGAGTTGGTCGGCGGTCCAGCAGTCGGGGCTCTGTCGTTGACGGCGCCTCGGTTTGGGTGCGGAGGCGCCGTGGGCGGGGTTGGTGGTGATGATGTCGGCGTCGACGGCGTGGTTGAGAGCGGAGCGGCAGATGACATGCACGTCGTACACGGTCTTGGGTGCGAGCCCCTGGCTGCGTGCGCCGCCGGTGGCGAGGAGGTCGGTGTAGAGCCGGTCGAGGTGCTCGGTTCGCAGTGAGCGAAGCCGGAGGTGTCCGATCGGTGGGGTGATGTAGTGGTCGATCATCCAGGCGTACCGGTGGGCGGTGGAGGGGTCGAGGTCGTGGCGGCGGATCGGGAGCCACTGTTCGGTGAGGTAGCGGGCGACGGTGAGCGGGTCAGCGCCGGCGGGCGTGTCGAGCGCGGTGTGTGCGTCGTCGAGGTTGGCGGCGACGGCTTCGGCGTTTGCTCGGGAGTGGGCGGCTGGGTGCCAGCGTCGGCGTTCGCGGCCGGTGAGGGTGTCGATGCCGTCGTAGGCGACGACGTAGAACCGTTTGGAGCGTTGCACGATGTAGGTCATCGCCAACCATCGGCCCACGCCGATGATGACTTCGGAACCAACCCGAAGGTCGCACGCGGCCGGGTTCGGGTGTGATCAGGCCCGGTTGGCGGTCTTGTCGAGTTCGAGGCGGAGGTCGTCGGCAAGACCGAGGACGGTGTCGGTGAGCGTGTCGATGGCGTCGTCGCCGGCGAATGCGATCAGCTGGCCGTCTGGTGCTCCGTGGAGGCGGCCGAGTCCGGCGAGGATGCCCGCCGCGATCGAAGCTGCCGACTCCACGAAGCCAAGTTTGGCGTGGCGGCGGATGTCGGTGAGGAAGGGTTCGAGGGCTTCTTCGAGCAGTTCCCAGGCGGCGTCGGTCTCGTGAACGTACCCGCGCCCAGGTACTCGTCCCGCCCTGCCGGCGAGTTCCTCGATCCCCAAGGCTCCCAGCTGGTTGGCGACCTCGTTCGCGATCTCATCGGCGGTGGTCGACAACATCAGAGCGCTGATGAGGTCCTCCGTTTCCTCGACCAGTTCGGGGTGAGCCACCAAGAGCCGTTCGAACACGATGTTCTTCTCATGAGGGGTGGCAGCCGCCAATACCGGGCTGTCGCCGGTAGTCGTGGCTTGGTTGTTGAGTGGGGTCGTGGCCATCTCGTGAACAGTACGAAGCCGGTGTGACATCTATATAGGGGTCAGAGGGGCCCAGCGCACCTTGGGCCCTGGGATTGCCTAGCCATCGAGTCCGAGCCATCGGCGGTATGCGGCGAGGAGTCTTCGCGGCTGGCCGGGTTCGAGGTCGAGGTCGATGAGCGCGACCTGGTGCTGCCCGGCGTCGTTCGTGATTGCGCCGACGAGCCCCCGGGTGGGGTTCCCGTCGTAGTCGACGTGGTGGAGGGTGACCGGTGTTCCGGCGAGGGTGGCGGTGGTGGGGTAGTCGACTTCGTCTTCGAATGCGCAGAGGAAGCTGGCGTGGCCTTCGTCTCCGTAGGCGTCGACGGTGACCCGTTCGATGATGTCGTCGATGCTCTCGTGGTCGGGGTCAGAAGGCATCGTCGGGATCTCCGGGTGGTGGTGGAGTGCGGGTGGGGGTGTCGAAGCCGAGGGTCTTGTAGGCGGGGAGGCGCTTAGTGTGCATGCGGGCGAGGACGGGGACGTGTTCGTCGAGGTAGTCGTGGAGTTCGACGTTGTGTTTGGTGCCGTGGGCTCGCAGGAGCCGGCCGACGTATTGCACGACTCGGCCCTTGAACGCGATGGGGAACGCGAGGAACAGGGTGTCGAGCCGGGGCCAGTCGAAGCCCTCTCCGAGGTAGGAGCCGGTGGCGACGACCACCGTTCCGGTGTCACTGGCCGGAGCGGCCATGGCGTCGTGCACGGAGGCGATGGCCTTCTTCCCAAGTCCGCCCTTGAGGACGTGAGCGGAGTGCCCTGCCTGGTCGAGTCGTTCGCAGATGGCGTCGATGTGGCTGGTCCGCTGTGTGAGCACGAGACAGGTCCGTCCGGCGGTTGCCGCCGCGGCGACATCCGCGCAGATCTGTTCGGTCCGGCGCTCGTCCTCTGCGAGCGCCCCGAAAACGGTTTGGATCGAGGCGCTGTCGTCGTCGACGACGAAGCGGGTGGGATGCACGATGACTCGGCGTTGCACGAGCGCGGTCTCGGCGATGTCTCCGGGACGGGTTTCGTGGCGGGTCGGTCCGCACTGCAGGGCGATGATGCCTTCGAGCCCGTCGCGGCGGTAGGGGGTGGCGGTGAGCCCGAGCCAGCGCTTCGTGGGTGCGGTGCGGACGCAGGTCTCGAACGAGACCGCCGGAAGATGGTGGCATTCGTCGACGACGACGAGTCCATAGTCGGCGAAGACCTCGTCGGGGCGGACGCGCCGGGCGAGGCTCTGGATCATTGCCACGTCGACGATCCCGGTCGGTTTGTCCTTGCCTCCGCCGATGACGCCGATCTGGTCGAGGCTGAGGCCGAGGTGCTCGCTGAGCCGGTCGCGCCACTGGGCCAGGAGCGGTTTGCGGTCGACCAGGATCAGGGTCGGTTGTCGGTGATGGGCGATGACGGCGCAGGCGGTCACGGTCTTGCCCGCCCCGGGTGGCGCGACGATCACGGCGAGGTCGTGGTCGACGACCGCATCGACCGCGGCCTGCTGGTGGGGCCGTAGGGGAGTCGTGGTGTCGAGCGCGATCGCAGCGTGGTCGGGCCGTCTGTCGGTGAGGTCGAGGCGGCTTCCGGCGCGGTCGACGAGCTCGGTCACCTGGCCGATCAGACCTCGGGGGAGGTGGAGCCATTCGAGGTCCTCGCGGTAACAGCGGATGAACCGGGGTGTGTCCCAGGTCGAGAACCGCATCCGTTCCTTCTCGTAGAACTCGGGGTTCACCAGCGACGCGAGGTGCTTCAGCCCGGCAACCAGTGCCGGCGGCAGGCCGGCTCGGCGCAGCGACAACATCCCGCCGATCTGCGCCCCGATCACCGGGGGTGGCTTCGGACCATCCGTCGCGGCGAGGTCGGCGAGCGACAGGCTTGGGCCAGCATCGACGGGCCGCAACGAGTCAGCCAGTGCGGCGACGGCGTCGGGCGCCATCCGAGTCACGCTCGACAGGAACGCCCACTGATCCGGCCAGGGCTTCATCGTCGTCGGGTCCAGGAACACGGTGGTGCCCTGCGCCGCGCGCTCGCCCTGCAGCGGCAACGCGATCAAGTTCCCGAAAGACCCCTTGGGCATGAAGTCCTGGGACGGGAAGAACCGGTCGTAGCTCGCCAGATCCAGTTCGGCCCGCTTCGTCATCGCCCGGCGGAGCAGACCCATCCCCATCGCCCGCGCCGACGCTGCGGCGCCGGGCTG
>JAOTYQ010000673.1 GCA_029861725.1 Acidimicrobiia bacterium
ACGACGAGCTCGACGGTCAGCCGGAGGTCGGTCAGATCGGTGTGGTCGCGCCGGTTCTCGATGACCAGACGTACCGTTCCTTCATCGTCCGTTCCTTCATCGTCCGTTCCTTCATCGTCCGTTCCTCCGTCGGGCCCGCCCTTGGCCCTGCGGGCGGCGGCCAGGCTCGCGTCGGTCAGGCGGACGGCGACCGGTCGATACACCCAGGCGATGTGCAGGAGGGCAGGGTGGGGCCGGCGGTCGGCGTCGACGAGGCCGTTGCAGTTGAAGTTCGCGTCGTTCGGCTTGTCACCGAAGTCACCGCCGTAGGCCCACCAGGCGGTCCCGTCGTCGGTGGTCCTGGCCAGCCCCTGGTCGACCCAGTCCCAGATGAAGCCACCCGCGAGCCGGTGCCGCTTCCCGATGAGCTCCCAGTAGTCCTCGATGCCGCCGTTCGAGTTGCCCATGGCGTGGCTGTACTCGCACATGATCACCGGTCGCCGGTCGCCGTCGCCGGCGAGCCGGTCGAGCAGACCGACAGACGGATACATCGGGGCGACGATGTCGACGATCTCGTCGGTCTCGGCCGGGTGGTACATGACCGGCCGGTCGGGGTCGATCGCCCGGATCGCGTCCGCCATCACCCGGTGGGCCCGCCCGAAGCCCGACTCGTTGCCGAGCGACCAGGCCACGATGCACGGATGGTTGCGGTCCCGGTGGACCATGCGGACGCCGCGGGCGACGATGGAGTCGAGAAAGCGATCGTCGTCGGCGGGGAGGCGGCCGGGGTCGGCGACGAGGCCGTGGGTCTCGACGTTGGCCTCGTCGACCACATACAGCCCGTGTCGGTCGCACAGCTCGTAGAAGCGCTCGTCGTTCGGGTAATGGGCGGTGCGGACCGCGTTCACGTTGGCCGACCGGAGCAAGGCGAGATCGGCAGCGAGGAGGTCGTCGCTCTGGACCCGGCCTTCCTGGCCGTCATGCTCGTGCCGGTTGACCCCGCGGATCGTGATCGGGCTGCCGTTGACGAGCAGCGAGCCGCCGGCGACCTCGACGGTACGCACACCGACCAGGCGGGTGCGCTGGTCGCGGATTCGGCCCGTCCCGTCATTGAGGCGTACGGTCAGGGTGTACAGGTGCGGCGTCTCGGCCGACCACGACCGCGGTTGCTCAAGCCGGAACGACGACTGGAACGATCCGGGGCCGGCGGGGGCGAGCCGTCCCGCCGCCGCGGGGCGACCCTCGGCATCGACCAGGTCGATGTCGACCATCGGTTCGGTCGCATCATCGGCGATCCCGGAAGCACCGCCGACGGTGGCCTCGATCTCCACCTCCGCCGAGGCTCCGGTCAGCGACCGGGTGGTGCAGCTGAGGTCGGCGAGATGGATTGGGTCGGTGGCGTAGAGCATGACGGTCCGGTGGAGCCCGGCCATCCACCACATGTCCTGGTCCTCGAGCCAGGTCGAGGCCGACCAGCGATGCACCCGGAGGGCGACGACCGCTTCCCGGCCGGGTGTGACGAGCCGGGTCACGTCGAACTCTGCAGGAAGGCGGCTATCGGTGCTGTAGCCGACATCGGCCCCGTTCACGACGACCTCCACCGCCGATTCGGCCGCACCGACCCGCAAGACGATCCGATGCCCTGACCAGCGGGCCGGGATCGTGACGGCCCGGCGATGATCGCCGGTCTCGTCGGGCCGGGGGATCTCGGGATGGAGACCGGTGTCGAAGGGGTAGTCGACATTGGTGTAGATCGGGATGCCGTGACCTTGGAGGACCCACGATCCCGGTACCTCGATCGACGAGATACCGGCGCCTTCGTCACCGGCGGCGGTCGTCGTGGTCCCGAAGGAAGCCAGATCGTCGGGGGGAGTGCCGATGTGATACCGGAACTCCCACACCCCGGCCATATCGATCCGATCGGTCGGGAGCGGTAGTCCATGGGCCGGCAGGCGGTTGCGATGGACGAGTAACGGGTCGCGATGCAGAGCCCGACCGGTGCCGGTCGTTGGGGCCCGTTCCGGCCCGTCCGGACCGGATGTGACAGGGACGTTACCGCTGGACACTGGCGGTGGGCCTTTCGGTGGGATTCGTGGGAACGTTGGCATCCTAAGAAGGGAGACCGGCGGGAGCCTGCTGGTGGTTGGGTAGATTCGGCTGGGACGACGGCTCGGGTCGGTGTGGGAGCGCTGCATGATTGTCGAGGGCGGTGTGGAAGTAGAGTTCGGGGCCATCGTCGGTGGGTCGGGAGGCGCCGTCGTGCGGGCCGGGCGCCTGACGGTCGTCGTCGGCGATCCCCGCCACCCGTTTGCCCCCGACGACACGATGCCGGTCGATGCCCTCGCCCTGGTGGATCGTCTCTGCCGCGACGATGCCTGGGAGTTCGAGGACGTAGCCGGGGCGCTGCACGCTTTCGTCGTCGAGCACGATCCGCATGGCGTTGCCGCCGTCCTGGAGACCGACGCTGAGGCGATGGTCTTCCTCTTCGACGCCGCCGAGGTGATCGAGTTCGAGGCCGGCGCGGATCCGGCCCTCAGCCAACGGGTCTTCAAGGCCGAAGGTCGCACCGGGTGGACGACCGAGCTGGTCGCCGGTCCGATGATCTCGCTCGGCCTGCAAGGCTCGACCGGAACGCTCGGATGGACCGCGCTGCGATCGGGTGCGGTAGCTGGCGACGTGGCCGTGATGTCGTTGCGGCAGTCCTCAACGACTGCGACCAGACCGCCCGATCTCGCCCCACCCGCAGCCGCGCAGACGCTCGATCTCGCCGCAAGTGCAACGAACGGGGTGACACCGGAGCACCTCGTCGGAGCGGAGGGCTCGACCGGTGACGGACCCACGTCGACACCGGCTGATGAGGACCACGACGGTTCGCCCTCGGAAGACGCCGAACCGCTCGACGACGTTGCCGACTTCGATGATGAGACGGCGTTCGACAACCCGCCCGGCTCCGGGGAGGGCGAGCGGTTCCTCGGTGGACCTGCGCCCGGAACCCTGTCTGCAGATGATGGCGCCGACCGGTTGGACGCCGCCGGTCCCGCGGCCCACGACGCCGAGGATGGGCCTGAGTTGGACGTCGTCGACGACGAGAACGCTCCGGCTCATGCCACCGCCGTGGTCGACCCGTCACAGATCGGCATGACCAAGGTCACCCAGGCGGGGCGTGGCGGGCCGCCCCACCCATCGGGGTTCGGGCCGGGTCCTCCCTCTCCTCCCGCTGCGCCTCCTCCCGGAGCTCCTCCCTTCGACGCGCCTCCTCCCGGAGCTCCGTCGACCGCGGCGCCCCAATCGTGGGTCGCTAGCCCGCCGCCACCAGCACCGGGTCCGCCGGCACCCACACTCGACCAACCACCCCCGCCAGGACTCGACCAACCACCACCCCCGGGGTCCGAC
>JAOTYQ010000674.1 GCA_029861725.1 Acidimicrobiia bacterium
AGTCAACGTTCGCCACTCATCCGTGGCTGGGTCGTAGGCCAGGGCTACGTCGCCGATTCCAGGACCGTTGTTACCGCCTATCATCAGCAGCTCCGACCCGGTCCATGCCACTGCTGGGTTGTAGCGCCGGACCTGCTCGCTGTGGGCCATCCGCACCGCAGTGTCTGTGTTGGGGTCGTAGATCTCGCCTGCCACATCGCCGCCGCCGTTCTGGGGAAACAGCACCATCAAGCGATCGTCCAAGAGGACGAGAAGCGGGACGAGCTCCGAGCCGCTCAAAGAGGTCGGCACTCGGGCCCAAGAACCGCTCAGCTCCTCGCCGTCCTGCTCAAGTTCAGAAGTCCCGCTCGCTATGTCGACGGTCGACGTGGGATCAACGAGTGACGCGTCTGTGCGACTAGCTTCGTTGGTCGCTTTGTCCGCAGGCGCATCACCCCAGTACGATGGCTACTGCCAGCGACAGAGAGAACGGCGTTAGCCGTCTAGTCCGGCCGGTCATGAGCGCAACAGTACGCAACCGAGACGACGGCCCGGGATCGGCATCACTTACGACGTGCGCGGGATCACTCCGATCTCAGAGCCTCACCGAGCGAGTCTGCTAGAGCTGCGTCAGCGGCCTTGACGGCGTGCGAGTAGACCCGGAGCGTCATCGACGGGTCGCTGTGGCCGAGGCGGTTGGCGACCTTGCGGACGTCGGCGCCGGAGGCTATGGCGTGGGTGGCTGACCAGTGGCGAAGGTCGTGCAGGCGCCACTTCGAGTCGATGTCGGCGAGCTTGCGGGCTCTACGCCACCACCAGCCGATGCGGTCGGGACTGGGCGGCGGCTCGTCGGGGCTGAACATCCAGGTTGTCAGGTGGGCCCATTGCTTGGCCATCGTCTCTACGACTGCCTGGGTAGGTGCTGAGAGGCTGACAGCTCGACGGTTTCCGGTCTTGGTTGGTTGGAGCTCGGGCGTTCGCTTGTCATCGTGGGTAGCGATCACCACCTGGCTGTCGATGACGAGGAGGCCGTCGGCGTAGCTGGTCCAGCGGAGGGCGGCCAGCTCACCACGTCGGGCTCCGGTCTCGGCCGCAAGGCGGATGCAGAGGCCGGCGAATTCGTTGATCTCGGCTGCTGCTTGGATGACGGCCTGGACGTCTTCGTCGGACATCGCCTCTCGCTGGGAGCGTTTGGCTTGCTTGATCGGGGCGCTCATGGCGGGGTTGCGACCGATCCACTCCCAGCGGACCGCTTGCTCGAGGGCGGCTCGAAGGACGGAGTGTTGGTTGCGGATGGAGCTCTCGCCGACCTTGGCTAAGCGGAGGCGGGTGACCCAGCGGTCGATGTCGGCGACGCCGACCGATGCGACGGTTTGTTGAGCGATGGGGTCGGCCTTGATGAGAGTGGCTCGGCTGGTTTGGTCTCGGAGGGTGAGTGGGGCCCAGGTTGGGGTGTTGAACTCGATCCACTCGTCGAGGAGATCAGCGATCTTGCGGCCGCCGGCGTTGCGGTTGGGGCGGAAGGTCAACTGCGCGGCGACGCGTTGGGCGTCCTTCTTCGTGCCGTGGACCGTGCGGCTCACTTGTGTGGGGCGGCCCCGATCGTCGTTGCCCGTGAAGGCGCGGACCTCCCACGCGCCTGGTCGCCGCTCCCGGATGCTCGCCACGTTGGCGACCCTACTAGGGATAGCGCGGGAATACTAGGGATAGGACTAGGGATGGTGGCGGATTCCAAGCGTGGTAGTACGGAACTGAATGAGCCACCGCAACTGGCGACGAGCCACGTTCTCCCAGCTCAGAGCTACTCGATCCGCATTCCCGAGATAGCCCGAGCGACCAGCAGCTGCTGTATCTGCTCCGTGCCTTCGAAGATGTCGTAGATCTTGGCATCGCGGTGCCAGCGCTCGACGGGGTGGTCGGTGACGTAGCCGTAGCCACCGAGGATCTGCATCGCTCGCTCGGTCGACCACACGGCCACTCGACCCGCCTTGAGCTTGGCCATCGACCCCTCGGCGTTGGCGAACTTCTTCTGCTTGCCAAGCCAGGCGGCGCGGTGGGTCAGGAGGCGGGCGGCGTCGATCTCCGTGGCGATGTCGGCCAGCATGAACGCGATCGACTGGTTCATGATGATCGGCTTGCCGAACGCCACCCGCGCCTTCGCGTACTCGAGCGAGTACTCGTAGGCCGCCCGAGCGATCCCGATCGCCTGGGCCGCCACGGTCGGCCGAGTGGCCTCGAATGTCTGCATGGCCGCCTGGCGGTCGTTGGGCTTGCCTTCGCGCACCCGGGCCAGCCGCGCATCGAGCCGTTCCTTCGACCCGAGCAGGCACCGGCCGGGGATCCGGACGTCGTCGAGCACGACCTCGGCCGTGTGGCTGGCCCGGATCCCGTGCTTGGAGAACTTCTGCCCCATCGACAGCCCCGGCGTGTTCGGCGGCACGATGAAGCTGGCCTGACCGCTCGATCCCAGATCAGGGTCGACGACGGCCACCACCACGTGGATGTTGGCGATCCCGCCGTTGGTGATCCACGTCTTGACGCCGTTGAGCACCCACTCGTCGCTGGCTTCGTCGTACACGGCCCGAGTGCGGTAGGCAGCCACGTCGGAGCCGGCGTCGGGCTCGCTGGCAGCGAACGCCCCGAGCTTGATGTCGTCGGCGGTCCCGTAGCACTGCGGGACCCATTCGAGGACCTGATCGCTGGTGCCCGACGCCACGATCCCCGCCGCCGCAAGGCCCGAGCCCATGATCGCCATGCCGATCCCGGCGTCACCCCAGAACAGCTCCTCCATCGCCACCGGCGTGGAGAGCCCGGTGGGGTCGTTCATCATGATCTCGGCCAGGAATTCCCACCCGTACAAACCGATGGCTGCCGCTTGCTCCAGGATGGGCCACGGTGTCTCCTCCCGCCGGTCCCACTCGGGGGCGGCCGGGCGGATCACCTCCTCGGCGAAGTCGTGCACCCACTTCTGCAACTGGAGTTGGTCTTCGCTGAGCTCGAGCGAGAACTCACTCATGGCGGCCTCCTGGACGACGAGATCGGTGGCCTCCGAGTCGGCCGAACCGACGATGTACTGAGGTCCATATTACCGGCCGGTAACTTGTTCCGTCCAACCGAGCCCGAGCGGGAGCGGGCGTCGATCGGTTCGAGCACGCCAATCAAGCCGGCCGGTGAGCTTGCGTCGAGGTTTGGGCGCGTTCCCCTGTCAGGGGTGATCGCGCCGCTGACCTGGAGCGATGCGATGCCAGAGTGCGCTGGCGTTATGGACACCGGGTGGTGGTGGTCGCAAGATGACGACCCATCGGTCGAGCACCCATCGGTCAGGAAGCCACGCGGTCCTTTGTCACTGCCAGGTCGACCCAGGCACAGCCCTCTACCCACCCGGTCTGCGG
>JAOTYQ010000114.1 GCA_029861725.1 Acidimicrobiia bacterium
GCCACCGCCGGGATCGACGAGCGGTCGGTGGCGGCGATCGTCAACACGCATCTGCACTTCGACCACTGCGGCCAGAACGACCGGCTTCCCGGCGTCCCGGTATGGGTGACTCAGGCCGAGCTCGATACCGCCGCCTCGACCGAGCGGTACACGGTGCCGGCTTGGGCCGACATCGACCACGTCCGCCAGCGGGTTGCGGGCGATGGGGAGGAGATCGCGACCGGGGTCCGGCTGCTGGCGACGCCGGGGCACACCCCCGGCCACCAGTCGGTCGTGGTCACCGTTTTCGACGAGCGGCCGGATCTCATCGTCGGCCAGGCCTGCTACAGCTGCGCGGAGTTCGCCGACGAGCGCGTGGCCGACGGCGACCTGCACAGCGCGGCTTGGCGGGAGGCGGCCCGAGCGTCGCTGGTGCGCCTCCGCTCGCTGCGACCCTCGTCGGCCTACTTCAGCCACGATTCCCGCATCTATTGCAGTCCGTGACAGGCTCCGGGGCATGACGGTCGCACGACTCGACCACGTGGCTCTCCCCGTTCGGGAGATGGACCCGATGCTCGCTTTCTACCGATCGCTCGGCTTCACCGTCGACGACGAGTTCGCTCCCCACCTCTACAGCGTCTGCCAAGGTGACATGAAGCTCAACCTGCACGCACCCCGGCTCTGGCAGTCGGGGACGTTCGACCTCCGGGGACCGACGGCGGAGCCCGGATGCGGCGATGTGTGCATGGTATGGGTGGGCGACGAGCAGCAGCTGGCCGACCTGCTCACCGAGGCCAGCATCGAGGTGATCGAGGGCCCGGTCGAGCGAGTCGGTGGGAAGGACCGAGGCTCGGCGACGGGCACGAGCCGTTACTGTCGCGACCCCGAGGGCAACCTGCTCGAGTTCATCATCTACCCCGAGCGCTGAACCAGCCCGGGCACAGAGCTCCCGAATCGACCAGCTCGACAGGGACCGCGCCGACGATCAGCGGTTGCCAGACCGGATCGGGACCGCGGTGACCGTCGCCAGGTCGAGCAGTGCCCGGTCGGCGCCGGCATCGAGCACGGCCGCTTCGCACGTGACCGATCCGCCGTCGACCCTGATCGGGTCGGCCTCGACCCGGAACGGACCCGCTCTGGTCTGGCCGAGGTACTGGATGTGAAGGTCGGTGACCCTGGCCGGGCAGCCGAACCGTCGCTCTGCCGCCACCATGGCCACCCGCTCGACGAGCACCGCCGCCGCACCGCCCTGCAACGAGCCGAAGCTGTTGTGGATCCGGGGCGTGTGGTCGAGCTCGATGGCGAGCTCGCCGGGCACGACCCGGATACCGAGGTAGTCGTCGAGCATCGGCCGGTTCAGCTCGCTGTCGAGGTTCGGATCCTCGGTGTAGGTGAGACGCTGACCGACCCGGGAGCCGTCCTCCACCGGCGGGCTGTCATCGCGGCGAGGAAGGCGGGCGTAGGTCACCCAGGACCGGGCGACCTCGCCGTCGTCGTCGGAGATCACGGTCGACGACAAGATGTTCCGCCGGCCGGCCCGGACCGTCCTGGTCACCGCTCGTACCTCGTCACCGACCGACGGGCGCCGGAGGTGAAGCTTCATGTCGGTCGTCGCCAGCCAGTCGGGCCGGACCATCTCGTGGGAGTAGGTGCCGGCGGCGACGTCGACGAACGTGGCCAGGGCGCCCATACGAAGGGCTCCACCGTCGTCTCGCAGATCGTCGAGGACCGGCATCGTGCCGTGCAGCTCGTCATCGGACCGCAGATCCAGATCCATCCGGAGATGGCGGATGATGTGGCCGGGAGGTGGGTAGGGCCGCCTGGTGCTCCCCATCAAATGGCGCCCTGGTGGCGGAGGTCCGCCACCTCGCCGTCGTCGAGCCCGAACTGGGCGAGGATCTCCTCGGTGTGCTCTCCCGCCTCCGGGCTGGGGCGGCGAATGGCGTTCGACACCCCATCGATGTTGGTGGCGTTGCGGACCACCTCGATCGGGCCGACACCTGGATGCTCGATCTCTGCTGCGATCCCGAGGTGCTGCACCTGGGGATCGGCGAAGGTCTGGCCGACGTCGTTGACCGGGCCAGCCGGGATGCCGACGTCGTTCATGACCTGCACCCACTCCTCGGTCGTGCGGGTCGCGAGCGCTGCGGTGATCAGCTCGTTGAGCTCGGCCCGGTTCTGCGAGCGGCTCTTCGGGCTGTCGAAGCGGGGGTCGTCGGGCAGATCGGGGAGGTCGATCACCTTGCAGAAGCTCTCCCACAGGTGGCCCCACGCAGCGGCGATGTTCATGTGGCCGTCCGCCGTGGCGTACATGCCCATCGGCCCGAGGGTGGGATGGTCGTTGCCCGCCTGCGGCGGCACCTCGCGCTCGACGGTGTAGCGGGCGGCCTGAAAGTCGAGCATGCCGATCATCGATTCGAGCAGCGACGTGTGGACCCACCGGCCTACTCCGGTCCGCTCTCGCTCGTGCAGGGCGACGAGGATCCCGATCGCCAGCTGGAGCCCGGCGGTGACATCGGAGATCGCCACCCCGGCCCGAACCGGTCCCTGGCCTCGTAGGCCGGTGATGCTCATCATTCCACCCAGGCCCTGGGCGATCTGATCGACCCCGCCTCGCTCGGCGTAGGGCCCGGTCTGACCGAAGCCCGAGATCGAGCCCATGACGAGCCGGGGGTTGATGGCCGAGACCGTTTCCCAGTCGAACCCGAGACGGAACTTGACCGGGGTCCGCATGTTCTCGACCAGCACGTCGGCCTGACCGATCAGACGATGGAGCAGCGCCCGTCCGGCGTCGGTCTTCAGGTCGAGCCCCAAGCTTCGCTTGTTGCGGTGCAGGTTCAGGTAGTCGGGCGAGTGGTGACCGCCGGCGGTCGTTGCCACCTTCGTGGGCTCGACACGGATGACGTCGGCTCCCCAGTCGGCCAGCTGGCGGACGGCGGTGGGCCCGGCCCTGGCGATCGTGAGGTCGAGGACCGTCACATCGGACAGGGGCAGCTGGCTGGTCGGTTGCTCGCTCATCGGTTCGGCCTCGGCGTCGAGGACAAGATCGGCGCTACGCGACGTTCGGCCGGAGGCCGAACTCCAGGAACCCATGCGGGTTTCCCGCTGGCACCGTCCCGCCGCACTCAGAGCTCGATCTTGTACAGGCGGGCCGCGTTGTCCTGAAGGATCTTCTTCTGGACGTCGGGTTCGAGGTTCCCGATCGCCTCCCGAACGCGCTCGATGCTGTTGGGGTAGAGGCAGGTGGGGTGGGGGATGTCGGTCTCGAACATGATGTTGTCGGCCCCGATGTGATCGATGGCGGGCGCCAGCGTGCGGCTCTCGAACCAGAAGCAGCCGTAGAACTGACGCATGAAGTACTCCGACGGCTTCATCGACAGGTGCTTCAAGTGATCGGGGGCGGTCTCACCGCACTGGTAGTCCATAGCGTCGAGCAGGAACGGTATCCACCCGATACCGCTCTCGACCGACACGAAACTGAGGTTCGGGTAGCGCTCCGGTACGTCGCTGATCAGCAGGTTGACCATCCACCGGAGCTGGCCGAGAAAGATCGCAGCCCCTCCGAGTGAGAGCTTCACGTCGCCCGGCCACGTGTCGTAGGGGACCGAGCCCGACCAGTTGATGTCGCCTTCCGATGCGCCGATATGGAAGTTGATCGGCATCTCCAGTGCCTCGCAGATCTCCCAGAACGGCCGCCAGTCGGGCTGGGCGAAGTTCGGCATGCCCGAGTCATGGGGGTTCGAGCACATGACGATGCCGCGGGCGCCGTTGGCGTGCATCCGATCGACCTCGGCGACGCAGGCGTCGATGTCCCACCAGGGCACCAGGGCCATCGGGAGGATCCGGGCACCGGACCGGGCCTGGAGGTCGTTCATCCAGTCGTTGTAGATCTCGACGCAGGCGATCCGGAGCGCTCGGTCCTCGACCTTCAAGAAGTTCTGATTCCCGAACCCACCGACGTTGGGATACACGATGCCGTGGCTCACCCCCATCTGGTCCATCAGCTCCAGCCGGGCGTCGCAGTCGTACGAGGCGGCGTGCACCATGTCGATGTCGTGCTTCAAGAACTTGAGGCCGAGCATCTTCTCACCATCGGGGAGGATGGCGCTCACCGCCGAATCGCCGGCGATCGGGATGTCACCGTTCACCACCCACTTCTGGCGACCGTTGTGGTCCTTGACCTGGGGAACGAGTTCCTTGTACCTCGGCGGGGCCAACGACGTCCAGAGGTCGTGTGGCTCGCTCCAGTGCGTATCGCTGTCGATGATGCTGACACCGGGAAACAGCTCGCTGATCGCTGACATGGTGGTGGGACCCCCTTGCTCGCCGCTCATCGGCCGCGGGTGGCCGGTGCGGCGTCTCGTGGCCCTCAAGCCTGACCGATCGGCCCCACGACCGCCAAACTCGCACGTCTCGGAGACGCGGTCTCGTCGGAGCGGCGATACTGCTCCCGATGAGCATCGAGCCCACCCCGCGGCCCCAGCCACCGGCCGACGTTCCCAGCGACGAGGACCGACGGGCGGTCGTGGCCACCATCCAACAGGCCCTCGCCGACGACCAGGTGTCCTTCGACGAGATCGACGAGCGGTTCCGCCGGGTCTTCGCCGCCCGAACCCAGGCTGAGCTTCGAGCCGTCGTCGCCGACCTCCCCGAGCTGAGGCGGTCACCGCCGCCGCCCGACGCCCGTCACCTCGCTGCCCGGTCGAGCTTCAAGCTCCTCGGCGACACCAAGGTCGGCGGCTGGCTCACCCTCGACGGTGACCTCACCGCGATCAATGTCATCGGCGACACGGTGATCGACCTGTCGTCGGCCGCCATCCCGGATCGGGGGGTGACCGTGGCCGCCTGGTCCCTCATCGGCGACGTGAAGGTGATCGTGCCCGATGGCGTTCGTGTGCAGTCGCAGGTGATCAGCCTCATCGGCGATCGCACCGAGCGCCTCACGCCGCCCCAGCCCGGCGCTCCAACCGTTCGCGTCAGGGTCCAGCTCGCCGTCGGCGATAGCGGCGTCTACTCCCTGTCGGAGGTACCGATCGGACGCCTCCGCCGCTTGTGGACGGCCTTGCGGAGATCGGGCGATGACCAGGTCGAGGACCTCTGACGACGACCGCAACGACGGTTGACGGGCGGCTGGCGACGATTCGAGCCTCGTGAGGCCGTCACGTAGGCTCGGTCCCCTGCTGAGATCGACGGGGTATCCCTTCTTCCGGGGTTGGATAATGGTCGGGTCCGGGTTCGCCGTGCTGTTCGTCGTGTACGGCCTCCAGTTCAGCTTCGGCGAGTTCCGGCAGGCTGCGACCGAGTCCGAGGGCTGGTCGCAGACGTCGCTGTCCCTGATCTTCGCGATCTACATCGGTGCCTACAGCGTGCTGTCGGCGGTGTCGGGTTGGGCCACCGACCGGTTCGGTCCCCGCATCACGGTGGCCAGCGGGTCGATCCTGCTGTTCGCCGGCTACGCGCTGTGGGCTGGAGCCGCGAACCTCGCCATCGTGGCGCTCGCCCTGGCCGTCATCGCCCCGATCGGGATGAGCTGCTCCTGGGTACCGGTCAATGCGACCGCCGTCCGCTGGTTCGTTCGCCGGCGGGGCATCGCCGGGGCGATCGTCACCACCGGGGGCTCGGCCGGCAACATCGTCGGGCCACCGGTCGCCGCCGCGCTGATCGCGGCCCACGGGTGGCGGACGGCGTTGGTGTCGATGGCCGGGATCGGGCTGTTGCTGCTGCTCGCCTCGGCCGCTGTGCTGGTCCGAGATCCGGAATCGGTCGGCCTGCACCCGGACGGAGACGCCGTCGCTTCGACGGCTGCCATCGACGAGGCCGCACTGACCCCGGCCGAGGTGGTGCGAACCTCGACGTACTGGGCGCTGTGGGCCATGTACTCGCTGACGTTCTTGGTCGTCTTCGTGCCGTTCGTCCACGGCTCGGCGTTCGCCGTCGACCTCGGCGTCTCGAAGATCACGGCCGCCACCGTCGTCAGCTCGATCGGCATCGGGGGTCTCGTCGGGCGGCTCGTCGTCGGCAGCGTGTCCGACCGGATCGATCGCCGTCGGGCTGTCGTACTCTCGATCGCCTTGGAGACGGCGGCCTTCGCCGGGCTTGCCAGCGCCAACGGACTCGCCCTGCTGTACCCGTCGGCGGTCGCGTTCGGCTTCGGCTACGGGGGTGCGGTCGCGGTATTCCCGGCCCTGGTCGGCGACTACTTCGGACGCACCAACGCCGGAGCCATCGTCGGTCGCATGTTCGCGTCGGCCGGGGCGACCGCCGCGATCGGTCCCTACGTGGCCGCTCTCATCTTCGACGGGACCGGCAGCTATCGCATGGCGTTCGTGGTATCGGCCGGCCTGAACGCGCTCGCGTTCGGGCTGGCCACCCGCCTGCCGCCGACCGATGTGCTCCACCGCTCGGAGCCAGCGGCGACCCCGGCACCGCCGACGCCAACCGCAGTGGGCCGAGCGACCGGGCCGCTCCGCCAGGAGCCGTGAGCGACTACTTCTTCGCTACGGGCTTCGTCTGCTTCTTCTTCACCGACTTCTTGCGGCCGGCGGCTCGCTTGAGCCGGTCGTGCTCGGCGGTCAGGCGGCGCAGCGAGTCGCGCTCCTCGGCGATGTACCGACCGAGCAGCGCTCCGGTCGTCGGATCGATCGTCTTGTCCTGGAACATGGCGTCGAAGATGTCGGTGTCGCCTTGGCCCTGCCCGAAGCCGAGCTCGTCGAATTTGCGAAGGTCCGAGCGGCGTGAGCCGGCGATGCGAAGGTTCTCTGGGTCGGGCCCTGGGCGAGCCGGCTCACGGACCTCGTACCCGAGCTCCAGCATCCGCTTGGCGAACGCCTTGCCGTGCTCTCCCTCCCGCATCCCGACGAACCGGAGCGTCTCGGCGAGCTTGGGGTCGTCGGTGCGGTCGGCCCAGGCGAGGAACAGGGGCTCGGCCGCGGTCTCCGCCACCGAGATGGCGTTGAGCAACCCGAGGTACGAGGGCTTGGCGTTCTTGGCTGTCGGCATGCCCTCACGCTACTCATCATGGGGTCGTAATCGCAGATCCCGCTGACCGGACCGGGCCGCAGCCTGTCACCACCTTTGCGGTTGGCCGATGCCGCTCACCGACCCGGCGCTGACCGGGCCGTATGCTGAGGGCGATGAACAACGTCGCCCCGACCACCTTCGACGGCGTGCTCGACCTGGTCCGGCACGGACCCGATACCTGGGTGGGGCTCAGCGCCGGTTACTCCTGGGGCCGGATCTACGGTGGCCAGGTCGTCGCTCAGGCCCTGTGGGCTGCGCTCCAGACCGTCGAGGGCGAGTTCCTGCCGCACTCGCTCCACGCCTACTTCATCCGGGGCGGCACGGTCGACGAGCCCGTCCGCTACGAGGTCGACCGGCTCCGCAACGGCCGCAGCTTCTGCACCCGGGCGGTGGTCGCCCGGCAGTCGGGTGGGGCGATCCTCCATCTGTCGTGCTCATTCCAGCGGGAGGAGACCGACGCCGAGGTCCAGACCGCACGCATGCCGATCGCCCCCGACCCGGACGACGTCCGATCGCAGGCGGATGACTGGCCGTGGATCATGGAGCGCCGGTCGATGGTGAGCTACCCGGGAGCCGGCAAGTCGATGGGTTGGGTCAAGCTGGTCGACCCACTGTCCGACGATCCGCTGACCCACGTGTGCGGATTGGCCTTCACCTCCGACACCGTGCAGTTCAGCGCAGCCCGCAGCATCCATCCGCTCCAGGTCCCACAAGAGCAGTATCGCGACCGGTTCATGGGAGCCAGCCTCGACCACGCCATGTGGTTCCACCGGCCGGCTCGGGCCGATGAGTGGCATCTCTACGAGTGGGACTGCCACGGTCTGCGCGGGGCCCGCGGGATGACGGTCGGCAACCTGTTCGCCGCCGACGGCAGCCACGTGGCATCGATCGCCCAGGAGGTGTTGCTGCGGGAGCGTCGATCGACATGAACCGGCGGGCGGGACGGTTCGACGGCGCGGCGCTGTTCTACACCGCGATCGGCGGCTGCGGGGTGGCCTGGCGGGGCGATGCGGTGGCGGCGGTGCAGATCCCGGAGAGGTCGCGGTCCGAGACGCTGCGGCGGCTGACCGGGGGCTTCCCGGCGCTGGTCGACCATCCGGTCCCGAGGGCGATCGGCGAGGCGATCGACGCGATGGTGGCGCTGCTCGACGGCGACGACGTCGACCTCCGGCCGATCGAGGTCGACGTCGGATCCCCGGCGCCGTTCGACGAGGCCGTGTGGGGGGTGACCCGGTCGATCCCCCGGGGCTCATCGCTCACCTACGGCCAGGTTGCCGAACGCATCGGTCAGCCGGGCGCGGCCCAGGCGGTCGGTCGGTCGCTCGGTGCCAATCCGTGCCCGATCGTGATCCCCTGCCACCGCGTCCTCGGCGCTGATGGGCAGCTGGTGGGCTTCTCGGCCCACGGCGGTGTCGAGACCAAGCGACGGATGCTGCTCATCGAAGGCTGCCCCGCCGTCCCCCCGAGCCTGTTCGACTGAGATCGCCGCCGTCGGGGTCGGCCTGGTGTCGTACAAATAGGGCGCCGTAGGTTCCGACGGTCAGGAGAGCAGCCAGCCACCGTCCACGTCGATGGTCGTCCCGGTGACGAAGTCGTTCTCGATGGCGAAGATGATCCCGGCCGCGGCCTCGTCGGCCGTGCCGGCTCGGGGGATCAGGTTCTCGGCCGTGGCCTTGGCGTAGAGCTCGGCCCGCTCCGGGCCTTGCACCGGATTGATCGGCGTGTCGATCGTGCCGGGCGACACCACGTTGATCCGCCGGGGTGCGATCTCGGGGGCGACCGCCCGAACGAGGGCCTCCACCGCAGCACCGACCGACGACAGCGACACCTGACCCGGCTTGCAGCGCCGGGCTGGAGAGCCGCTCACGAGCACGATCGTGCCGTCGTCGCTCAGGTGGTGGCCGCCGTAGCGCACGACGTTGGCGTAGCCCCAGAGCTTGTCGAACGAGCCCTTGTAGCCGTCCATGTCCATGTCGAGGAACGGTCCGAGCGTGCGGGGCCCGCCGGTGGCGGCGCTGACGAGGATGTCGTAGGGAGCGTGATCGGCCAGGAGGGCCGCCACGGCGTCGGGGTCGAGCACGTCGCAGGGGGCCAAGGTGATCGCCGCCGGCACGTCGCCCGCCTTGGCGGGATCGCGGCTGACGGCGAGCACCTCCGCCCCCTTTGCCGCCAACTGCTTCGAGGCGGCCAAGCCGATACCCGACGTGCCCCCGAAGACCACAGCCTTCTTGCCTTCTACGTCCACTGCATGCCTCCTGATGAGGATCGGGGCCGGACCTGGACGGACTCTATCCCACGGCGTCGGCGAGGATCGGTTGCCCGGGCTTGGGCGACGCCGAGGTCCCGAGCGGGTGGTGAATCGCTCAGGGCTCGAGGAAGTCGATGATCGCCGGGAACGCGGTGCGGTCCTGGATGAGGAACAGGTGGCCCCCCTGGAACACCCGGAGCCGGGCGTCGACGAGGCCAGCGACGAGGGCCTCGGAGTTGGCCACCGGTGCTTGGTCGTCGAACTCCCCGGCGCACACGAGGGTCGGGGTGTCGATCCGGCCGAGTCGGGTGGAGACGTCGTGCCCGGCTCGAGCGCGGAGCTGGAGCTGCGATCCCCGCTTGGCGTCGGGGGCGACATCGGCCCGCATCCGCTCGATCAGCACGTCGTAGAAGGAGCCCAGGCCCGGGATGGGGTCGTCGGCCCCCGGGTCCCACCGCGAGTCGAGCAGTCCGAGCTTGATCTCGATCGCCGCCTCGGTGTCGAGCTTGTCGAGCTCGTGCAGCGGGAACGACGGCAGCGGGCCACCGGGCGACGTGCAGTTGAGGACCATGCGGGTCACCCGCTCGGGATGGCGGAGTGCGAGCTCGAGGGCGACCATGCCCCCAAAACTGGTGCCCACCACGGCCGCTCGGTCCCACCCGACGGCCGTCATCAGCGCCGCCGCATCGTCGGCGTAGTCCGCCATCGTGTAGGGTCCGTCCGGTTTCGAGGTCTGGCCGAGACCCCGCTGGTCGTAGTGGACCACGTCGAAGGCCTCGTTGAGCGGCGAGCGATGCGGCTTGGCCCGGCGGAGGTCGCCCCCCGACCCACTGATGTTGAGGACCGGCGAGCCTTCGCCGTGTCGCTCGAAGTAGACGTCGAGCCCGTTGCTCTCGATGAACGGCACGGTCCCGTGTCTAGCCCATCGGCCCGTCCGGAACCGAACCTCGGTCCGACCCGACCCGATCGATGAAGCGTGATCCACACTGGAGCCGCCGGCGCGGCCGGCGACAAGGCCCGACCAGTCCACGGGAGGCAGCGATGAGCACATCGGAACCGACGCGAGCGGCCAACGGGAAACCGGAGGAGTCGGTGTGGGACTACCCTCGTCCACCCCGGTTGGAGCGGGTGCCGTGGCGAATCCGGGTGCGTCACGCCATGGAGACGATCGTCGATGCTCCCGGGGCGCTCCGGGTGCTCGAGACCAGCCAACCGCCGGCGTACTACGTCGACCCGACTCACGTGCGCACCGACCTGCTCGTCCCCTCCACGTCGTCGAGCTTCTGCGAGTGGAAGGGCCAAGCATCGTACGTCGACGTGGTCGTCGGGGCCAACCGGGTGGCCGACGCAGGCTGGCGCTACGACCATCCCAACCCGGCGTTCGCGGAGCTGACCGGTTTCTATGCGTTCTACGCCCAGAAGCTCGACGCCTGCTATGTCGATGAGGAGCAGGTCGAGTCGAACGAGGGGCAGTTCTACGGCGGGTGGATCACGGCCAACGTGATCGGCCCGTTCAAGGGGGCGCCAGGGACCGCTCACTGGTGACCGAGCCGGTGGCTCGGCGACCGGCGGTCACCGGTAGCGTGATCGGGTGAGCGAGCGCGAGGACGGCCCGTCGGGCGAGAGGGGCGACGACCCGGTGGCGTGGGCGGCGGTCGGTGAGCTGTACCACCGCTACCTGACCGGTCTGCTCCTCGCCCTCGTCATGCGACACGGTGCGGCGCGGGCGGCCGACGTCGTGTTCGCCACCTTCCGGCGCCAGCACCTGGAGCTGTTCCTGCCGGGACTGGCGAAGCTCGGGCTGACCGAACTGCCTCCGGCGGTCGCCTGCGCGCAGTATCACGTCCTGTCGAACGCCCTCGGCGGGGTGCGGGTCGAGTGGATCCCCGAGTCCGACACCAAGTCGTGGGTTCGCTACCTCCCGCCGCGTTGGATCTTCGACGGGACCGCTGTGTGCGGGATTCCAACCGAGGTCAGTCGGGCGATGCTCCGGGGCTGGCACGGCCACAACGGGGTGTCGCTCGGCAACGACCGGCTCGGCTTCGTGGCCACGATGCAGACCACCGACGGTCAGCCCGGCCTCGAGGGCTACTACATCGAGGAGGACCGTCCGCTGGAGGTCGAGGAGCGGGTCCGGTTCCGGCCCGGCGAGCGACCGTCCAGCCCCTCCGAGCCGCTCGCCAGCCCTCGTTGGAGCAACGAGCGACTGGCCAAGGTCGAGCGCAACTACTCGGTCGCCTACGTCCGGACCATCCTGCCTGCGCTGTGCTCGGTCCTCGGCCCGGCCGACGGGGCGGCGCTCGGCCGGGTGGCGGGTCGCCAGATCGGTATGCAGTACCACACCGAGATCATGGGCCGGTTGACGGGCGGTGGGGATAGCGGGTCGTCCGATGCATTCGCAGGACGGTTCGCCCGGCTGCTCACCGCCCACGGGAGCAGGTTCGAGGTGGAGCTCGCGGGCGATCGGGTGAAGCTGATCGCGGACCGCGTGTTCGAGCCCGCCGCCGCTCCGGCGGTGTTCGAGGGGTGGAACGGCCTGTGGGAGGGACTGGCGGCCATGGAGGGCCTCGAACTGGTGGTCACGGATCGACTGGATCGGGGCGACCGGAGCACGACGTGGGAGGTGCGGGGCCGGTGAGCGGGTATCAGCTTGCCCAGCTCAATGTCGCTCGCTTGCGACACCCGCTCGACGACGAGCGCACGTCGGAGTTCGTGGATGCCCTCGATCCGATCAACGCCCTGGCCGAGGCGTCTCCGGGATTCGTCTGGCGGCTGACCGACGAGAGCGGGCAGTCGTCGAGCTACGTCGATGTGAGCGATGATCCGCTGTTCATCATCAACCTGTCGGTGTGGGAGTCGCCGGAGCACTTGCGGGCCTTCGTCTACCGCACCGACCACCGGGACTTCCTCCGCCGGAAGGCCGAATGGTTCCGGCCCCACCAACGGCCGTTCGCCGTCTGCTGGTGGGTGCCGACTGGCCATCGCCCCGACGAGCACGAGGCGATGACACGCCTCGACCGGCTCGAACGAGACGGCCCCTCCGACGACGTGTTCCCGTTCCGGCCTCCGTTCCCGCCACCGCCCGGGGAGTGAATCGCCCGGCTCTTCGATGGCTGGCCTCTCGTGGCTCGCCCTTCGTGGCTGGCCCTTCGTGGCTGGCCCTTCGTGGTTGGGGCCGCTGCCCCGGGCGGAGTGGACGACCGAGGTCGGCCGGCTCGTCGGCTCCACGGCGGCGGCCAGCGAGTGGGCGAACGACATCGGAACCCCGGATCCCGACGTGCTGCTGGTCATCGACGAGCTCCGGCGCCGCGGCTTCGCGTCGCCATCCTGA
>JAOTYQ010000115.1 GCA_029861725.1 Acidimicrobiia bacterium
CAACCAGCCGGCGTCGGCCTGGGGTGGGATGACGTAGCCGAGGTGCTGCAACGAGTAGAGGATGTTCATCGCGCAGTGCTTGGCTCCGTCTTCGTTGCCGGTTATCAGGCAGCCGGCGACACGGCCGTAGTAGGCGTACTGACCGGCGTCGTTGAGGAGATGGGAGTTGCCGTACAGCCGCTCGATGACGTGGGTGCACACCGAGGTCTTCTCTCCGAGCCAGATCGCCGAGCCCAGCACCAAGATGTCGGCGGCCATGACCTTGTCGAAGATCTGGGGCCAGTCATCGACCTCCCACCCATGCTCGGTCATGTCGGGATAGACGCCGACGGCGATGTCGTGGTCGATGGGCCGGATCACCTCGGTGGCGACGCCGTTGGCGTCCATGATCGCTTGCGCGATGTCGATGAGTCCCTTGGTGTGGGACAGCTCCGGTGACCGTTTCAGCGTGCAGTTCAAGAAGACGGCAGACAGGTCGCTGAAGTCCCACCGACTCTCGTCACACATGCGCTGTTGTTGCTCGTTCAGTGCCATGATCCCTCCTTGGCTCGTGGTCCCCAGTCGTTGAGCATATGGCCGGAGCGTCGACCGGTTCGACGATCTCACGTGTGTTCGGCGCGGTGTCGGATCGCAACGGGAACTACTGTTGACCCGACGAGTCAGCATGGCTGGGGGATCACCGATGATCGAGATCGAACCGCTGGGACCGATCTTCGGGGCCCGTGTGCTCGGTTGCGACCTCGCCGATCTCGACGACGACACGTTCGCCGCCATCCGGGCAGCCCTGGTCGAGCACGAGGTGCTCGTCTTCGATCGGCAGGCGATCACGAGTGCCGATCAGATCGACTTCGGTAGGCGGTTCGGCCAGCTGAGCGTGAGCACCTTCTCGCCGTCTGCCCACGAGATGCCCGAGCTGATCGTCCTCGACAACGGCGGCGACGCCCCTCGTCCCCTGACCGACATCTGGCACAGCGACGAGACCTTCCGGGCCGTTCCGCCGATGGCAACGATTCTGCGGGCCCGGATCGTGCCCCGTTTCGGCGGGGACACGATGTTCGCCAGCATGACCGCAGCCTACGACGGGCTGAGCGAGCGGATGAAGACGTACCTCGAGGGGCTGACCGCGACCCATGGGCTCGGCCGCTTCGGTCAGCGGCTCAGCGAGGACCCGGAACGGTTCGACGTGCTCCTGATGGCCCAGCGGAAGCACCCCCCGGCTCATCATCCGGTCGTCCGGATCCATCCCGAGTCGGGACGGCGGGCCATCTTCGTGAATGCCCACTTCACCGTCCGCATCGACGGGCTCGCCGACGACGAGAGCGAGGCCATCCTCGGCTTCCTCCTCCGCCAGTCACTCGTTCCCGACTACCAGCTGCGGGTGAGCTGGGAGCCGGACCAGGTCACGATGTGGGACAACCGCTCGGTCCAGCACTACGCCCCGAACGACTACCTGCCCCAGCGGCGGCGAATGGAGCGAGTGACGATCTGTGGCGATGAACCGATCGGAGCCGCAGCGCCGGACCGGCCGCTTTTTGCGGCCGGCGGCGTCGAACCACGTCGCACCGGCCCGTCCCGGGGCGACGAGGGCGCCGACCTGCACGTCTCCAGAGCCACCGATTGAGTCTGACCGATCCGGGGAGCTCGCCGGCCCGTCGTACGCCTCGCAGCGCTCCCCGCACGAGCTCGTACTGAAGGCAGCGGCCCCGGGACCGAACGGTCAGCTCGACGACTCCTCGTCCTTGGCGGCTCGGAACCAGCTGTCCTCGCGCGTGAACCTGGCGGCGTTCCACGCCAGGGCCGCATTCAGGCCTTGGTCGGCTCGGAGCTTCTCGAAGTGGGCGATCTCGGGCGACGACTCGGGGCTAGCCAAGGCGACCGCCTCGAGCTCCATCGAGCGGTCGATCACCTGGCGGACGCCCATCAGCTCATAGGCCATGTTGATCAGCTTCTTGTTGTACTCCACCGTGGTGGCCGGCAGCTTGGCGATCGTCTCGGCCTCAGCGAGCACGGCGTCGTCGAGCTCGTCGGCCGGGACGACGGCGTTGACGAGATCGAGCCGCTTGGCCTCGGCGGCGTCGATGAGGTTCCCGGTGTAGAGCAGCTCCCTGGCCTTGGTCATCCCGATCACCCACGGCCACACGGCCGGGATGTACGGCCCTCCGGTCCGTATCTCCGGAGCCCCGAACTTGGCGTCGTCGGAGCAAATACGCAGATCGCAGAAGGTAGCCGTCGCCAACCCCCCGGCGATGCAATAGCCCTGGATCTGGGCGATGATCGGCTTCGGGTTGTTCCAGAACACGTCCCACCAGGTCGAGGCGACGAACCCCTTGCCCCGTAGGAACCGGCGACGGATCTCCGCCGCGTTCTCCGGTCCCTCGCCGCCGGAGATGTCGAACCCCGCGCTGAAGGCGCGGCCAGCGGCTTTGAGCACGATGACGCGGATGTCGTCATCGTCGCCGGCGTCGGCCAGGGCTCGGCGAACCTCGTGCTGAAGCTCGATCGATAGGGCATTGAGCTTCTCGGGCCGGTTCAGCGTGACGACCGCGATCGGCGCCTGCTTCTCATAGGTGATGGTCTCGTAGGTCACTCGATCATTCGACCACAGCGCGACCGTGGCCGGCCACCAACCCTTCGAACATGGCAGCGACGGGGGCTGGAACCTGCGCTCGACCGCCGCGATGCCTAGGGTTGCGGGTCATGCAGATCGGAGCGGTACTTCCCCACAACGAGATCGGCACCGACCCCGGGGCGATCACGGCCTACCTCCAGGGGGTCGAGGAGCTGGGCATGACCCACCTGCTGATCTACGACCACGTGATGGGGGCCGATCCCGATCGCCCCGGTGGCTACCGGGGCCCCTACGACAAGGACACCGCGTTCCACGAACCCTTCACGTTCTTCGCCTTCGCTGCTGCCGTGACCACCTCGATCGAGCTCGTCACGACCGTGCTGATCCTCCCCCAACGCCAGACCGTGCTGGTGGCCAAGCAGGCGGCCGAGGTGGCGCTGCTTTCGAACAACCGGTTGCGCCTCGGCGTCGGAACGGGTTGGAACGAGATCGAGTACCAGGCTCTGAACGAGGAGTTCACCAATCGGGGGCGGCGCCAGGAGGAGCAGGTCGAGCTGATGCGGACGCTGTGGTCGTCGGATGCGTTCAGCTTCGAGGGCCGCTATCACACGATCGACCAGGCCAGCATCAATCCCCGGCCCACGGAGCTGGTTCCGATCTGGTTCGGCGGCTCGGCCCCGGCGCTCCTGGAGCGATGCGCCCGGCTGGGCGACGGCTGGATGCCCCTCGGTGGCGCGAACGACAAATCGGCCAAGCTGCTCGACCAGATCCGGACCCATCGGGAGGCGGCGGGGAAGTCGATGGACACCTTCGGGGTCCAGGCCCAGGCTCAATGGGGCGGTGGCAACCCCGAGAAGTGGCGAACCCACGCCGAGCGCTGGACCGAGATCGGCGCCACCCACCTGGCCGTCGCCACCCACAACGCCGGTCCGACCGACGTCGACGGGCACCTCGCCCGCATCGCAGAGTACCGCGACGCCATCGCCGCCTAGCCGTCGTCATCTGCCGGCGCCGAGGGCCGGTAGCCTCGACCGGGATGAGGGCACCGGCGGGTGGGGGCACGATGGCGATGGTCAGGGCGTCCCCCGCTCGGAGCGCTGTCGTCGTCCCGACCCTCGTGCTGCTGGTGCTGAGCTTGGCAACGAATCCCCGATTCGCCAACCCCGACGACGGCTTCTTCCAGCTGAGTCTCGACGGCACACTCTGGGGCGACCCGACCGGCGACGTCGTCGTGATCCGCCCGCTGCTGACCGACGCCCTCGAGCAGCTTTACCGGTGGGCTGACGTTGTCCCCTGGTATCCGGGCCTCCACCTGGCGATGCAGCTCGCGGCGTGGACGATGCTCCTCTACACGTTCCTCGTCCACCGGGCATCGGCGACCTGGTTCGGGTGGGCGATCGCGACCGCCGTTGCGGTCGGACTCGGACTCCGGCTCTGGATGACCATGCAGTACACCTCGACCGCCGGCCTGCTGATCTCCGCCGGGATCGCCCTGCACGCCAGCTCGGACCGACCGGACGGGTGGTCGACCCGGGCCGTCCTGGCGGGACTGGCTGTCGGGATCGGGGGTCTCCTTCGGTGGGAGATGCTGCCGGTCCTCCTGCTCGTGGCCAGCCCGTGGCTCATCCTTGCTCGACCGGTCGGCGAGCGGCGGAGGGCCCACGCCCTGTTCCTGGGGGTCGTGGTCACGGTCACCGCCCTCGGCGTGCTCCACGAGCAGGCCAAGTACCGGGGCGACGAGGCCTGGTCGCAGTACCGCTCGTACAACGCCATTCGGGGAGCCCTCAACGACAGCCCGGGCCTGACCGAGTTCGATCGGCTCTCCCCGGCGATGGCCGAGCGGGGATGGACCGACAACGACGTCGAGCTCCTCGCCCAGTTCTCGTTGGTGGATCCCGTCGTCTTCTCCGAGGACAACCTGGAGGCCTTGCACGACGACATCGGGGGCGCCCGCCGGTCGATCAGCGCCGCGATCGAAGACGTCGACGTGTCCCATCCGCTGTTCTTCGCAGTCGGGGCGCTCGTCGGCGTCATCGCCCTCATCACGACCGACCGGCGAGGCCGCCTGATCCTGATCGCTTCCGGTGCGATCGCGTTCGCCCTCGTGGCCTACGCCGCGTTCTTTCTCCACCTACCGTTCTATGTGTCGGCCTCGCTGGTCTTCCTCCTGGCTGCGATGGCCGTGCTGCAACCGCCCCCCGCCCGGCGCAGCATTGCGCTCGGAGCCCTCGGGCTCTTGACCGTGGCAACGATCGCGAGCGCGGTCGAGCTCGCGATCGACAGCGGGCGCAACGGAGAGAGGTCCGACCGGACCGTGGCTTTCTTCGACGAGCTCGACGAGCTCGATCCGGAAGGAACGTATCTCCTGGAGTCACCAAACCCGATCGAACACCTCAGCCCACTCGAGACCACCGCCCTCCCCGACGTCGAGCTGTTCATCGGTACCTGGTTCGCCGGCTCGCCGCAGTACGAGCGGCGACTGGCGGCGCTCGGCGAGGGCTCGGCGATCGACATCGTCCTGGCGGAACCGAACGTCTACCTCGTCACCGACACGAGCCGCATCGGGCGGTACCAGACCTTCGTCGACCAACATGTCGGCGGCAACGTCACGCTCGTGCCCGCCCTGCGCCACGACTTCGACGGATCGACCGAGCTCGTCGCCCTGACGCGGGCCACCGAGTGACGCAGCTCACCCGCGTGTCGAACTGCGCGGCCACGACCGGCTTCGGCCGCCAGGGGTACGCTGCACGACGATGAGGGAATCGGCGGCTGTCAGTGGGAGGAATCCAATGGGCTACGTGTTCATCGCCGGCACGATCATGTTCACGGTCTACGGCCAGCTGATCCTCCGGCACCAGATCGGCGAGCTCGGCGACGTTCCGAACGGCGTCGGCCTCTTCCGCTTCCTCCTGGAGCTGACGTTCACCCGACCCCTGATCCTCTCGGGCCTGGCTGCCGCGTTCGTGGCCTCGTTGTGTTGGATGGCGACACTGACTCGCTTCGAGCTGAGCTTCGCCTACCCCTTCATGGCACTGAACTTCGTGATCGTCGTCGTGATCGCCGTCGCCGCCTTCGGTGAGACGATCAACGCCAACAAGATCATCGGCCTGCTCATCGTGTGCAGTGGCCTGGTGGTGGTTGCTCAGGGCACCTGACACACGCGTTGCCTAGATTGAACAGATGTCGACAGGTGGGGCCCCGCCGCTGATCTCCGTGGTCAGCCCGATCTATCTCGCGGAAGATCTGATCGACGATCTGACCGACCAGGTCAAGGCGTCGGTCTCCGAGATCACCGAGGACTTCGAGATCGTGCTGGTCGACGACGGCAGCCCCGACGACTCCTGGCGGAGGATCGAGAAGCAGTGCCGCTCCGACTACCGGGTCAAGGGTGTCCAACTGAGCCGGAACTTCGGTCAGCACCACGCGTTGACCGCCGGGCTGGCTACCGCAACCGGCGACTATGTGGTCGTCATGGACTGCGACCTGCAGGACCACCCGCGCTACATTCCCCAGCTCTACGAGGAGATCACAGGCGGCTATGACCTCGTCCTGACCCGAAAGCGGGCCAGGGCTCACGGTGGGGCGAGGAACTGGACGGGTGGGGTCTACTCGTGGATCTTCAACGTCCTGATCACCGACCGCCGCCTGCGGGACCACAAGGGCATCGGGAACTACTCGATCCTCAGCCGCCGAGTCGTCGACAGCTTCCTGTCGATGAACGACCGCCATCGCCACTACCTCGGCCTCATCCGTTGGATGGGCTTCAACGCCGGAGTCATCGAGATCGACCACCATGAGCGGCCCAAGGGGTCGACGAGCTACACGTTCCGCCGGTTGCTCCGGGAGGCGATGGTCGGCATCACGTCCGAGACCGAGCGACTGCTGCAACTGTCGGTCGTCGGAGGGTTCGTCTTCGTCGGCTTGGCTGCCGTCCTGGCGGTGACCCTGGTCGTGTTGTGGGCCACCGTCGGGTTCCTCCGCGGCTGGACGTCGCTGATGGTCGTCAACCTGCTCGGGATCGGGCTCGTCCTGTCGTCGCTAGGGGTGGCAGGCATCTACCTCGGCAACATCTTCGAGCAGACCAAGCAACGGCCCCTGTACCTGATCCGGGAGGAGCTCAACACCCGGCCGAGCGCTACGGAGACCGACGACGAATGAGCGGTCCGGAGCCGTTGATCGGCCGGTGGGAAACGGTTGGCCGGGTGGCCAAGGGCGACGCCTCGATCGGCTGGCTCGGCGACGCCACGGGGTCGGCGTGCATCGGCCCTGGAGCCCCGGAATCGACGACGGTCGAGGTGCTGGTGACCGGCCGGGACTCCCTGAACCGCTCGCTGATCGGTCGAGGCACGCTCGATCTGGCCAGCGAGACCCCCAGGATCTGTTTCGAGCCCGAGCCCGCCCTGGGACTCGGCTCGCTCGGCGCCTTCGACGAGAACGGGGTCTCGTATCCTTGTGCGGTCGACGCCGGCGACAGCACCCGGCTCTACTACACGGGCTGGATGCCGAGCGTGCTCACCCCGTTCCAGAATCACCTCGGAGCGGCGAAGCTGGCGCCGGACCGGACGTTCGAGCGGATCTCCCGGGCCCCGATACTGGAACGCACCGATGCGGACTACCTGTCGCTCGGGTCGTGCTTCGTCCTTCGTGAGGCCGGCCGGTGGCTCATGTGGTACACGTCGTGGCTGGCGTGGGGCGAGCGACCGGAGGAACCGAAGCACACCTACGTGATCAAGACCGCGACCTCGTGCGACGGGCTCACCTGGGAACGGCCCGACGTCGTGTGCATCGACGTCGAGCGTCGCGGCGAGCACAGCATCTGCCGGCCATCGGTCATCGTGAACGACGGCGGCTATCACATGTGGTACTGCACCCGAGGTGATGCGTACCGTCTCGGCTACGCCGTGTCCGCTGACGGCGTCCACTGGACTCGCT
This sequence comes from Acidimicrobiia bacterium, assembly GCA_029861725.1. Taxonomy (GTDB): domain Bacteria; phylum Actinomycetota; class Acidimicrobiia; order Acidimicrobiales; family SZUA-35; genus CADEDH01. Next base: position 7,502 of record JAOTYQ010000115.1, read on the forward strand.
GTGATCACCTGCTGGAGATCGGTCCGCTCGACGACTGGGACTCCGGCGAGCAGTGCTATCCGCACGTGTTCGAGCGCGCCGGCGAGTTGTGGATGCTCTACTGTGGCAACGGCTACGGGCGGGGCGGACTCGGTCTGGCCCGGTTCGTCGGGAGGGCGTAATGGCTTTCGAGGTCGACCGCCACGTGGCGGAGATCGATGAGGTCGGGTTCACCGTTGTCGACGGCGTCGTCCCGCCCGCCGATCTCCCCGGGCTCCGCCGGGCGGTCCAAGCGGCGGTCGACGCCGATTGGGTGCGCTACCGGGGCCGGCCAGGCAAGGAGTACTTCATCTCGCTCGATCTGGTAGCGCACGGCGGGCCGTTCCTGGCCCTGCTCGAGAACCCGGTCGCCGATGCGCTCTTCGGCGCCCTCCTCGGGGAGTCGTGGACCCTGTACACCCTCACCTCGACGATGGTCTACCCCGACACCGACCAGTACACCTGCAGGATCCACAACGACATGGGTCGGGACTCAAACGGCTACCGCCTCGGGGCTCTGGCCACGCTCGCCCTCGACGACTTCACCCTGCAGAACGGCACGACGTGGTTCCTGCCCGGCTCCCATCGCCGACCCAAGCGGCCACCGGAGGCGGAGTTCTTCGCGAGCGCGGTTCGGGTCGAGCGATCGGCCGGCTCCGCGGCGTTCTTCGACCCGAGGATCTGGCACGCCGGCGGCCGTAACACCTCGGGTCAGGCCCGCCACGGTTGCACGCTGTACGCCTGCCGCTCGTTCATGCGCCAGCGCCTCGACTACCCCCGCCTCGTCGCCCAGGCCGGCATCGACCCCGACGAGCTCAGCCCGACGGTCCGCCGGGTCCTCGGGTTCGACGTTCGGGTCCCGACGTCGCTCGACGAGTTCTACGTGCCACCGGGCGAGCGGTTGTACAAGCCCGGCCAAGGATGACCTCGGTTCCCGCCACGGATGTCCACGTGCTCGATCGGACGGTCGATGAGCTCCTCGACGCCTCCGGTCTCGTCGATTCGATGCGGTCCGAGATCGCCGCCGGGGCGGTCTACGTCGTCCCGTCCGGGATCGACCGGGCGCTGCTGGTGGAGTTGCGGGCCTACCTCACCCGGGTCGGCCAGTCCTCCTTGCCCAGCTATCACCGGATCGAGGTCGGTGCACCCAACTCCCACCGGATGAACGACGGCGATGAGCGATCCTATGTCCGGGGGCGGTTCCACCAGTTCTCGTTCTATCCCTGGAACCAGGACCTGTTCGGCCTGTTCGACCTGCTGGGCCCGGCGTATCGGGTCAAGAACCTGTTGAGCGGCCTCCCCCCGGCGTCGTTCTTGGGTCGGATGCCCGAGCAGGGCTGTACGGCCCGGATCTCGGTCCAGTTCTATCCCCGAGGCGGCGGAGGTCTGAACCGGCACACCGATCCGGTCGACCGGCACCAGCTCACCGTGCCGACGCTGGAGCTCAGCCACCGGGGCGATGACTACGCCACGGGCGGCATCTACGTGATCCGGGCCGATGGCTCCACCCTGGACGTGCAGGAGCACCTCGACGTTGGCGATGTCTTGTTCTTCAATGCCGCCACGCCACACGGGGTCGCGACGATCGACCACGCCGATGCGCTCGCCTGGCATCGATTCGAGGGGCGATGGATCGCGTTGTTGGCGGTCAACAAGCTCCAGTCGACCGCCGACATCGGCGACTCGGTGGATCTCGGATGACGGAGCCGACGCTGCTCGTTCTGGGCTGCTCCGCTCAGCAGCTGCCGGTCATCGATGCCGCTCACCAGCGGGGGCTGAGGGTCGTGGGCATCGATCCCGATCCGGAGGCGGCCGGTGCCACCGTCGTCGACTCGTTCGTGGTCGCCGACCTCGGCGACCACGAGGCCTGCCTGGCGACCGCGATGCGAGCCCGGCCCGCGGGCGTGCTCACCTTCGCTGCCGACTACCCGGTGCCGATGGTCGCGAGGATTGCCGAACAACTGAACCTGGTCGGCCCCAGCCAGGCCACGGCGCGCGCGATGACCGACAAGCTGGCGATGCGCAGCCGCTTGGCTGCCGCCGGGCTGGCGACCCCACGTTTCGCCCCCGTCACCGGGCCGGACGACGTGGCGGTGTTCGGTAGGCCCGCCGTGATCAAGCCGACGCAGGCCTCTGGCTCCCGCGGCGTCGCTGCGGTCGACGGCCGCGATCCCAGCTCGCTCATCGACGCGGCCAGGGCCGAGAGCGCTGATGGCAAGGCGCTGATCGAGGAGTACGTACCGGGTCCCGAGGTGTCGATCGAGGCGGTGACGATCGGAGGTCGCACCACGATCCTGGCGATGACCGACAAGCTCACGTCGGGACCGCCGGACTTCGTCGAGCTGGGCCACACCCAACCGAGCCGACTGACCGAGCGCTCTGGCGAGCTGGCGGCGCTGACCACCAAGACGCTGTGTGCGCTTGGTTTGCGGTCCGGTCCCAGCCACACCGAGATCCGGCTCGGGCCTCGGGGTCCGGTCGTGATCGAGGCTGCCGCTCGCTTCGGCGGAGGTTGCATTGCGTCGCACCTGCTGCCCATCGCCGCCCACATCCAAGCCGCCGACGTAGCAGTGACGATGGCGCTCGGCGGCACGGGGCAGGTAGAGCCCTCGATCGGGGGCGGCGCAGCGGTCCGGTTCCTCACGCCCCGAGGGGGCGTAGTCCGCTCGATCGCCGGGCTGGACGAGGTCCGGGGCTGGTCCGGTGTCGTCGAGGCGGTGGTTGAGGTCGCCGTCGGCGATCGGGTCGGCCCGATGCGGTCGGCACGAGACCGCGTCGGCTACGTGGTCGCGTCGGGCCCGACGGCGGCCGAGGCGGGGCTGCTCGCCGACCGGGCCGCCGCGTCGATCACGATCGAGACGAGTCCCCGCTCGTGAGGCTGTTCGATTCGCTGACCCACGTCACCGCCGACGGCCGCTGGGGGGTAGGCGTCCACGACCACGACGCATCGTGCGCTCGGCTGCTGGCCGAGCTCGACCGGATCGGGCCTCATCGGGCCTGTCTCGTCGCGCTGGCCGGCGTCGCCGACAACGAGACGACGATGGCCGTCGCCCGCAGGCACCCCGATCGCTTCGTCCCTGTCGGCTCGATCGACGTCACCGCCGAAGCCGAGCCCGAGACCGCCATCGCACGGCTGGCCGATGAGGGCTTCGCCGGCTTGAAGCTCCACCCCCGGCTCCACGGCTACGACCCGCTCGACGAGCGGTGCCTGGCCGCGATCGAGGCCGCCGGACGATCGGGCCTGACGGTGTTCCTCGACACGCTGTTCCGGCAACCCCGACGATCGACGCCGCACCCGATCGACGTCGTCGACGAGCTGCTCGTCGCCAATCCCGACTGCAGGTTCGTCCTGCTCCACGCGACAGGGCCGACCGTGCTCGAGCTGTTCGAGCTCGGTCGGATGCACGGCCATGCGCTGATCGACCTGTCGTTCACGCTCCTGCGCTACGCCAACTCTTCGGTCGACGACGACATCGGATTCCTGTGCGAGCAGCTCGATCAGCGGGTCTGCATCGGCTCGGACTTCCCCGAGTACACACCGGCCGAGGCGCTGGCCCGGTTCGGGTGGCTCACCGGGGGCCTGGACAGCGCCAAGCGAGCGAACGTGGCGTGGCGCAACCTCGATCGCTGGTTCCCATCGTCACCGACGGGCGGCGCAGAACGCCGTCACAGCTGAGCAGACCCGGTCGACGCCATCCTCGGAGAGCTCGTAGTACATCGGGAGCCGAACCAGGCGGGCGGCGATGTCGTCGGTGACCGGTAGCTCGACCGGATCGGGGGTGAGCTGGCGTCCCATCGGGGAGGAGTGCAACGGCACGTAGTGGAACGTGGCATGGATGTTCTGCTCGGCCAAGTCGGCGATCAGGCCGTCCCGCGAGCGACCATCCGGCATCAGCACGTAGAAGATGTGGCTGTTCGACCGGCAGTCAGCAGGAACGGTTGGGAGTGTGACGGCGCCGTCGGCTTCGAGCGGCTTCAGCCGGTCGAGGTAGGCGGTCCAGAGCTGGTCCCGCCGGTCCTGCATGGAGTCCATGGCCTCGAACTGGGCGAGGAGGAAAGCGCACGAGATCTCGCTCGGTGCGAACGACGATCCGAGGTCGACCCAAGTGTACTTGTCGACCTCGCCCCGCCAGAACTGGCGGCGGTTCGTTCCCTTGTCGCGGAGGATCTCGGCCCGCTCGATCAGCGCTGGATCGTTGACCGCCAGCGCTCCGCCCTCACCGCACACGAAGTTCTTGGTCTCGTGGAAGCTGTAGCAGCCGAGCTGGGCGATCGACCCGAGGGCCTGGCCCCGGTAGGCGGCATTGACCCCTTGAGCGGCGTCCTCGATGACGACCAGGTCGTAGGCGTCGGCCAGTGCCATCACCCGATCCATCTCGCAGCCGACGCCGGCGTAGTGGATGGGCAGCAGCGCTCGGGTCCGGTCGGTGATCAGCTGCTCGACGTGGTCGACGTCGATGTTCAGGGTCTCGGGCCGGATGTCGGCGAACACCGGCGTGCCCCCGGCCCGGATCACCGCGCTCGCGGTCGAGACGAACGTGAACGACGGCACGATGATCTCGTCTCCTGGCTGGAGATCGCACAACATGACCGCCATCTCGAGCGCAGCAGTGCACGACGTGACCATCAGGGCGCGGCCAACATCGAACCGGGTCTCCAGGAACCGGGAGCACTCCTGAGTGAAATAGCCGTCGCCGGCGATGTTCTCGAAGCTGACCGCTCGAGCGATGTTGTAGAGCTCGCGGCCGGTGAGATAGGGCTTGTTGAACGGGATCCGTCCCGCGCCGGCCTCGGCAGCCGTTCCGCCCAGGGCGGCCTGGAGTGCCGGACCCGCCCCGATAACGACAGGCGGGCCGCTCGGGCCCCGTTCGTCGGCCCCGGATTCGCCGGTCGTCATCAGCGTTCTTGTAGCAGCAAGCGGGCCCGGGGGCCAGGGCGTCCACGGGCACAAGGTAGAAGCGCCTATCCGCTCCGGGTAGTTTCACCTTCGCTGACGGGTCGCTGCGCCGATGGAGTGGATTCATGCGGGT
>JAOTYQ010000675.1 GCA_029861725.1 Acidimicrobiia bacterium
CGGCAGGTGGAGCGTGGCCTCGAACAGGAGCGGCGGCACGAGTAGCGCGAGGATCAGCTCGGGCGACACATCCACGGCCACGAGATCGCCGAGGGTGGTGGCGCCGAAGCCAGCGAGAACCAGAGCGACGGTGTAGGGGAAGTTGATCCGCTTCGCCAGCACCGCCACACCGGCGGCGATGACCAGTAGCACGACCGCCGCGGTCTCCTGGGCAAGCAGCTCGCTCTCCTCGGTCGCGAGCGCAACCGGTACCGAAACGACATCCATGACGGCAGCGAACCTACTGCCCCGATCGCCACCCAGGGCAACAAGGCGGCGGATTTGTCGGCGGCGTCGAGCGCTCGTGCTCCGCCCGCAAGAGGTGATCCGGCGAGGTCAGCGCCGCTGGAGCGCGGCTTGAAGCCGCCTGGCCAGGTCGTTCATCCGGGCCCCGTCGACGAGGGGGCGGGTTGCGTCGTCGATGTAAGCAAAGACGGCCGGTCCACGGGTTTCGGGCGGGTCGTCGAGGCGACGAGCCACGAGATGTAGGTGCACGTGCGGATGGTCGGGATGCTCGGCGAACTGGGCCAGGTAGGTTTTGTGGCAGCCGGTGACCTCATGGAGCGCAGCCGACACCTTTTGGATCAGCGGTCCCAGCTCGGCCGCCTCGGCCGCATTCAGGTCTGCGAGGGCGGCGATATGGCGGCGGGCGACCAGCACGAGCCAGCCGGGAAGGGAGCTGTTGTAGGCGTGAACCAGGTCCCAGTGGTCGGTCCGGTGGATCGCATCCCACATCGGAGCGTCGCCGGCGTCGCGACGGGCGATCAGCTCACAGGTCTTGCAAGCGGTCAGCTCACGCCCGTTCGTAGTCACCGGTCGTCCGGCGTTTCGTCAGCCAAGATCTCGTCGCAGAGATCGAGGCACCAGCCGCAGATCCTCGGGTCGGTCGCATCGGCTCGGACTGCCGGGCCGCCGCCGTCGGTCCCGGTCCTCTCGCAGAACGAGCACCGCTCGTGGGAACGCAGCTCGCCGTCGAGAGCCATGAGCCGACGCTACCGCCCTGCCGCCGGACAGCCCCACGTGAATGGCCGCTGACCGATCTGGGGAATGGGCCGGCGTTGGCCCCTACGGCACTGCCCGGTGGTAGACGGCGTGAGGTCCCTGGGGGTGTGGAGCGCCGAGTCGTTCGAGGTGCCAGCCGGTCCGCTCGTAGAGGCGGCGGGCACGGCTATTCGATTCGAGCACCAACAGCTGCACCGCGTCGTAGCCGGCTTTGTCGAGCTCGTCGAGCACATAGCCGATCATCGACCGCCCGATCCCCCTCGCCCAGTGGTCGGGATGCACGGCCACACCGCTCAGGTGAGCGGACGTGTTGCCGGCCACGACGTCGTCGTCCCTCGCCGGTTCCGCATGGCAACAAGCGACCGGAACCGAGCCCAGGTAGCCGATCACCGCGATGGCTCGAGGCCGGGAGAGTCGAGCGACCTGCTTCGCGACAGTATCGGCCGAGATGGCGGATGGGATCGCCTCGCCGCGCCGGCTGGCATCCGCTTGCGCCCACAGCAGCGCCGTGGTTTCGGCAGCCTCTGAACCAGCGGTCACGAACCGCCACGGCACGGCCATGGACTGAGTCTGCCAGGCGGTGGCGATGACCGCCGATGAACAGTGCCGACGCACCCGTGTCCATGACACGCCTCCGGGACGATCAGGGAGTGAGCGGCAGCCGCAGCTGCGAAGAACCACACCCTACCGAACATATGTACGAGACGTAACCACCTCGTGAAGCTTCTCGACGGCAGAGCCGCTACTCCGCCGCCTCGCCGAGCACTTCGGCCAGGGCCGGGTGGACGAACAGCGACTCGACGAGGTCGCCGACGGTCAGGCCGGCGCTGACGGCCAGGGCGATCACCGAGATCAGCTCGGCGGCGTGCCGACCGACGATCGAGCCTCCCATCACCACCCCGGTCGCGGGGTCGGAGACGATCTTCACGAAACCCCGGGGGTCGTTGTTGATCAACGCCTTGGCCGACACCGAGAACGGCACCTTGGTCACGCGGATCTTGCGGCCCTCGGCGAACGCGTCGGCCTCGGCCACGCCGACGTCTGCGATCTCGGGATCGGTGAAGATGGCGGAGGCGGCCTTGTCGTAGTCGATGTGGCGGTGCGGTCCGGCGTGGCGGCCCATCGCGTGCTCGGCGATCTTGCGACCCTGGGTCGATGCCACCGACGACAACGGCAGCCGGCCTGACAGGTCCCCAGCGGCATAGATGTGCGGCACGTTCGACCGGCAGTTGTGGTCGACCTTGACGTATCCCCTGTCGGTCTCCACGCCGGCCGCTTCGAGCCCGAGGTTCTCCGAGTTCGGGATCGAGCCGATCGCCAGCAACACGTGGCTGCCGTGCGCCACCCGACCGTCGTCGGTGTGCACCTTCACCCCGTCGTCGTCGGCGTCGATCGAGCTGGCCCGAGCTCCCATCAGGAGCTTGACCCCCCGGTCGATGAAACTCTGCTCGAGGACGGCCGCGACCTCGGGGTCCTTCCCGGGCAGGACCTGCTGGCGGCTCACGATGAGCGAGACCTCGGAGCCGAACGAGTTGAACATGTGCACGAACTCGACGCCGGTCACGCCCGAGCCGACGACGATCAGGTGCTCGGGCAGCTCCGGCGGTGGGTAGGCGTCGCGAGTGGTCAGCACCCGGAGCCCGTCGACCCCGGCCCAGTCGGGTACCCGAGGGCGGCTCCCGGTGCTGAGCACGACGACGTCGGCCGCGAGCAGCTCGGTACCGCCGTCTTTGGTCGTGACCTCGACGTCGTTGGCCGACAGCAGCCGGCCGGTGCCTTCGATCAGCCGGACCCCTTGGCTCGACAGCAGGTCGGTCATCGAAGCTTCGAGCCGGTCCTCAATGTCGGTGATGCGGGAGCGGAGGGCTTCGAAGTCGAGCTCCACGTCGACCCGGGCCAGGCCCATCTCGGTCGCGTCCTTCATCATCGACATCGCCCCGCCGGTCGCGATCATCGCCTTCGACGGGATGCAGTCGAGCAGGTGGGCGGCTCCTCCGACGATGTCTCGCTCGACGACGGTGACGTGAGCTCCGAAGCGGGCCGCATAGGTGGCGCAGGTGGTGCCGCCGGGCCCACCGCCGATGATCACGAATCGCTTGCGCTCGCCTTGTGAAGCCATGTCCTCGATCCGCTTCCCTGCCGGCTGTGAACCCGGCGATTCCTTCGGTCCGACCCTATCGGCGCTGCTCTGCTGCGCTGTGAGGGCATGGCTCAGCTCCGAGCATCGCGAAGGCGGTGGTACAGGGCCCGCATGGCGTCGGCCATGCGCTCCCACGAGTACCTGGCGACCCGACCCCGACCGGCTTCCA
>JAOTYQ010000116.1 GCA_029861725.1 Acidimicrobiia bacterium
GGGGCTGGTGGCCGCCGGCTACGACGTCGTGCTCCACGACCCGATCGCGCTCGACAACGCTCGGGCTCACTTCGGCGCCTCGGTCGCCTACGAGCCCGACCTCGGTGCCGCCGTGTCCGACGCCGACGCCGTGGTGCTCGTGACATCGTGGCCGGAGTACGGCTCGCTGGCCAAGCATCTCGGCGATCGGTCACCGCTCGTCGCCGACGGCCGCCGCTTCCTCGATCCCGCCGACTTCGACCGCTATGCCGGAATCGGCTTCCCCACCAGCTGAGAGTTGGCGCAATTTCGGTGGTTGACGGCGGTTGACGGCCGTGACGTCGAACCCGATACTGGGCCGATGCCCACCTCCGCAGCGGCTTCCCGGCAAGCCGGGTACCACCACGGCGACCTCCCGAACGCGCTCAAGGCGGCGGCTGCCGAGGTGATCACCGAGAAGGGACCGGCCGGATTCTCGCTGCGCGAGGTCGCTCGACGGGCCGGGGTCTCCCATGCCGCTCCCGCCCACCACTTCGGTGACACCACGGGCCTCTTGACAGCGCTGGCCGTCGACGCGTTCCGGCTACTCGACGAGGCGATGACCGTGGCCGCTGCAGCGGCCGAAGGCCCAGCCGACCGCCTGGCCCGTGTCGGTCGCGCCTATGTAGAGGTCGGGTTGACGAACCCGGCCCATCTCGACATCGTCTTCCGGCCCGACTTGGTGAACACCAGCGACCCCGACTACAGCGAGTGGGGAGAGCGAGCTTACGGTCATCTCGTCGACGCCCTCGAGGCGATCAAGCAGGAGATGAATCCCGACCTCGACGTCGACGACGCCGCCCGCCTCTGCTGGTCGACCGTACAGGGCCTGATCGTCCTCCACCCCGGCATGAGCAGCCGCGATCAGCGGCACGGTGCCGGGGCAGAGGAGATCGGCGATCTCGCCGAGCGGTTCTGCCAGCTCCTGCTCGTCGGTCTCGTCAGCCGCTGAGGGCTCCCTCGCTCGACCCGGTGCTCGGGTGTTCCCCCGGCCGGTTCGACGACCGCGTCGGGTCGGGCAACGGAGCCCTCAGTCCTGGGCGGTCGGAGGTCGGCGCATCCGGAATCTCGCCACGAGCGGCTCGTGATCGCTGGCGACCACGTCGGCGTCGAGACGGGTGAAGTCGACATTCGCGTGAACGATGTCGAGCTTGGTGCCGCTGCCAACCAATGCGTCGGTCACGAAGAAGTGATCGAGGGCCTGGGAGTTGCCGTCGAAGATGAACGTGTAGAGGTTCTTCCGGTCCCCCCGATCCAGGGCTGGGCCCAGGGCCAGGTTGGTCAACACGTCACCCTCGGGCAGGATCTCGGCGAGATCGTTGGTCCACTCGAACGTGTTGAGGTCGCCGACGACCATGACCGCGGCGTCGGGGTCGGCGCCGAGCACGAGGTCGACGAACTCGTTGAGCGCGCCGACCTGCGCTTCACGCTCGAGCTCACCGGCCTGGACGAACGGCTGCGGGCCGCCGAAGATCGGCGACGATCCGAAGCGCGAGGTCAGGTGGTTGTTGACCACGGTGAACTCGACGCCGTTGAACTCGAACTCTGCAACCAGCGGGTCGCGGGTGTCGGTGAAGGCGTCGGGGTTCGAGAGTCCCAGCGACGCGAGGACGCCGGGGGTGAGCGAGACGAAGTCGACCAGGCGGACCCGGTCGGGGTTGTAGAGGAACGCATTGCGTATGTTGCTGCCCGGGGCACCGCCGGAGGTGCCATCGGCCGGGGCGACGTCGAACGCCGCGTAGCTGGGACCACCGGCGGCTGCGATCGCGTCGACGAGCCGCTGCAGGGTCTCGTCGGCGTCGGTGGTCCCGTCGTCGATCTCGCCGTTGTTGTCCTGGATCTCCTGTACCGCGATCACGTCGGGGTTTCGGAGGCTGTTCACGATCTGGTCGGCCAGCTTGTCTCGCTGATCGTCGTCATCGGTCGTCGCCGACAGGTTCAGCACGTTGTAGCTGGCCACCGTCAGGTGGCCCTTGACCGGCCGAAGGTTCGTGCGCTCCGGCCGGAGGCGCGACGGGCGGACGTCGAACGGCTCGGTGGCGTTGACCTCGTAGTTGCCGAACGAGTAGCCGACGACGCCGCGCACGTCGCCGAGCCGGTCGCCGAGGTTGATGGCCGGTGGCGGGTTCCCGAAGATCGTGGCGTCGAACTGGATCTGGACCCGCTCGGGATTCTGATCGCCCCGGTTGTCGGGGTCGGGTTGGAGGAAGATCCCGCCCCGCCCGGTTCGAGCGTCCCGTGGCTTCACGAACCGGCCGTTGCTTGGCAGGGTGAAGACCTCGCTCGAGAACTCCGAGAACTGGCGGGTGGCGGAGACGGCGACCGGTCGGTCGATCTCGACGAACATCCCCTCGAGCGCCTCATAGAAGTCGATGCCGTCGATGTCCGGATTGAAGACCGCCGGATCGACCTGCAGGTCGGTCGGCAGCTCGCTGTCCGAGATGACGACCTCGGCCGGCGGGATCCGGCCGCCCCGCCCGATGATCACCGGTGACGGTACCGGATTCCCGCTGCTGAGCACGGTGGCCGTTGCGTCGTCGATCTCCGTGATCGACAGGTTGCCCGTGGCGGCACCGCCCGGGATCCGCTCCTCGACGGCGCCGGTCACCTCCACCTCGTCACCGACGGCGACGGTCGAGTCCGAGTCGACGAAGATGCCGTCCGAGGTGTTCGGGTCGCCGTCGCCGGCGGGATCCTGGAGGTAGAAGCCGCCGAATGCCACTGCGGTGACGACGCCGGTCGTGGTTACCGTCTCCTCGACGAGCGGCGAGAGATGGGCACCACCCTGGATGTCCATGATGGTGACCGTGTCGCCGGTTGCGCCGGCGGCCGGACCAGCCGGCACGGCCAACAGCGAGGCGATCAGGCACAGGGTCAGAGCCACAGCTGTGGCAAGGGGCCTCCAGGCCGGGGCGAACGCAGGGTGGCGCGTCATCGAGTTCCCTCCGATTGGTAGCGGGTTGCCCCACGCGGGGCTGCCGGAGGGATTATTGGCCGCTCTCGCCCCTTTGGCAATAGTCGGATCGACTTGCATCGACACTGTTTGCCCGCTGTTCAGTGCCCGTTCGGGGAGCGGTGGATCGAGGGCCCCCACCCCAATAGGGTTGTGCCGGTGATCCGGCGGAACGGGGACGATCGCGGCTGCCCGCCGGCGACGGCGCTGGACGAGCTCATCGGCCAGCTCGAGGCGGGCTCGCCCGTGGCCGAGCAGCGCCTCGTCGATCTCGTTCGCCGTCCGATCTCCGATGACCAAGGCCGGACCTCGAGCCGTGACGTGCTCGATCGGATCGCTCGCTCGGCGGCTGCGGGGTCGCCGTACGGGCTCGAGTTGCTGCTTGCCCTGATCGTTCAGATGGATCTCGCTCGACCCGCCGTCCGCCGGGTGACGAGCGACCCGACCGTGACCGAGGACATCGGCCAGGAGGTGCTCGTGGCGGTGGCCCGCTCGATCCACCGGTACCGAGCCGATGCCACGTTCACCACCTGGTTGTTCGCGGTTGCCCGGAACGTGGCCGTCTCGCACGTGCGCCGGCTCCCGGCGACGGCCGAGCTGGCCGATGACGATGCGCTGTTCGAACGGTCTGCCCGGACCGTCTCATCGTTGGTGACCGAGCGCGACGCGGTGCGAGAGGCGATCGATTCGCTGCCCGCCCGTCTCCGCCAGACCGTGGTGCTCCGCGACATCGATGGGCTGAGCTACGCGGAGATCGCAGCGAGAGAGGGCCTCGAGATCAACACGGTTCGTTCGCGACTGTCGCGGGGTCGAGCTCTGCTGGCACTGAAGCTGCCGTCCTGAACGTGGTGATGGTCGGGACCCGAGCGAGGCAGCACATAGGCGGGTACCGGGTCATCGCTCCCATCGGTGTCGGCGGCTCGGCCACCGTCTACCGCGCCCTCGACGAGGCGACCGGTGACGAGGTGGCGATCAAGGTGCTGGCCGACAATCACAGCCTCGTGCCCGAGATGCGCCGGCGGTTCCTCGACGAGGTCGAGCTGCTGTCGGCGGTCGACAACCGATCGGTTGCCCGCATCTACGAGCTCGGCGAGACCGACCGGGGCCAGCCGTTCATGGTGCTCGAGCTGGCCGACCGGGGCGATCTCCGGGAGCGGGTTGCCGAGCTCCGGCAGCCGGGCTGGTCGTCGCAGCCGGCCGACCTCTTGGTGCTCGCCCGCCACCTCGCCGAGGGCCTCGGGGCACTGCACGAGGCCGGAATCGTCCATCGCGACGTATCGCCCGGCAACGTGCTGATTCGCCGGGGGAGCGGAGCGCAGCATCCCGCCGGGGTCACGATCCTCGAAGACGGAGAGGGGTTCCTGCTCGCCGACCTCGGCCTGGCCAAGGATCTCGACTTCGCGTCCGGCCTCACTGCGGGTGGCGGGACGCGGGGGTTCGCCGCCCCTGAGCAGCGCGACGAGGTGACCGTGGTCGATCACCGGGCCGACATCTTCGGCGCCACGGCGCTGATCGAGTGGACGGCCGCCGGGTCGGACAGCGCGGGGACGCTCTCGTCGTTCCTCGAGGTCGGCCTGGCTCTCGGGCCGGCCGACCGCTTCCAGTCGATGGAGGATTGGCTCGCTGCGCTGACCCGGTGCATCGGCCTGGGGGATGGCGGCGGCGACCGCGCGGTCCCGGCCCGGTGGTGGAGACGGCTCACCGCGCAGGCCAGCTCGGTCCCGGTCGGCGCGGTCGGCGCCGCTGCGTTGGTGGCGGTGGCGTGGGGCACAATGACGCTGCGCGGAAGCGCCGACACCGACCTGGCCGTGCCCTCGGCGACGATCGCCGCCATAGAGAGCGACGAGCCCGCCGGCGACGTGATCTCCGGGCCTAGTGACGACGCGATCTCCCGACCCGGCCGGGAACAGATCGCCCGATCCGATGGCGCCGACCGGCCGCTGTCGTCGAACGCCCCCACCTCGTCGTCGATGCCCGCGCCTTCACCTCGGTCCGCTGGGCCGTCGGTGACGACGGGCTCCGACGCGCCGGAGCCGGAGAGAGCGACGACGTCGACCGGATCGGCTTCGTCGCCGACCGCTGGAACCGACGGGCCGACGACCGCCGCTGGGCCCACGACCTCCTCGATCCCCACCTCCTCCGCATCGACCTCCACATCCGAGCCCCGACTGACGACCACCAGCTCGAGCGCGGCGGGGTCGCCTCGGGCCTACATCGACTCGCCGCTCGACGCCACCGTCGTGTCAGGCGATCTCGTGATCACCGGGGTCGCCGGTCACGAGGGTGGGATCAGCGAAGTCGAACTGGTGGTCAAGAACCTCGACGAGAACACCCACTGGCACGACAGCACTCGCGCCTTCCAGCCGGACTGGATCCGCTTCCCGGTCGCCGTCAGCCAGAGCGGCGGGCAGAAGGTCACGTGGTCCTACACGATCCCGGAGGCGTCGGTACCGCCCGGTCGCTACCGCCTGCGAGTATGGGCCCGGGCCACGGACGGAACAGGCGATCCGGTCAGCGACCTCATCGAGATCACCGTCAGTTGATCTCCGCCGGTGACCGGCCACGACGCAGCGGTGGTGCCAGGCCGAGCTCGAACCGGGTCGGGCACCCGGTTCGAGCCCGGCCGTGGTGGTGGACGCTCCCCGAGCCGGCCGCCCGTCGCTCGGAGAACCTCCAGATCGCGCAGAGTGGTCGAGGCGCTCGTCTCGAAGAAAGTCTCTCTGTCGCTTCGTCGGGAGGAAAAGTTCCCGAAACTTCCGAGCCTTTGCCGGATCTATGATGGTGGCGGAGTGAACGGCGTCGGCGACACGAACCGGTAGAGCACATTGGTCGTCATCTTGGCCACGTCGTTGTCGTAGTCGTTGCGGGCGAGGGCCCCGAACCACGAGATCGAGCCGACCGAGAACACCGCTCCGCCGCCGGGAGTCTCGTAGAACACGATGTCGGCTCGGACGTAGGGGTCGGGGGTGGAGTAGACGACTGAGCCCTCGAACTCCTCCTTCGTCCTGACCATGTCGGGGCCGAATTCGGTGGCCGAGGCGAGCACCACCGCATGGGCCGGCGATCCGAGCCTGGTGTCGTAGCGATCGAGCTCCTGGCCGGCTGCCCCGCCGCCCAGCCCCGACGTGCCGATCCGGCCGTCGTCGGCGACGACCCCGGCCCAGATCCAGGCCGCTCTCGACCGTCGGCTCTCCGGGTTGATCCGGAACGAGCTGGCCCGCTCGAATCCCTGGGCGGCGAAACCGATCCCGACGAGCTCGTTCGGCGGGCGTCCGTTGCGTCGCCACATGCCGCCGTACTCGCCGGTGAACGCGTGGTAGCTCTCTCCGTCGCCGGTCTGCCAGTTGCGAACACCGTCCTCGGCCCGCCGTAGCTCCATCGCCCCGGGCCAGGCGTCGCTGAACGCAACCCGCCAGTAGAAGCCGTTGCCACCGAGGTACATGAGCCGCCCGCCGTTGCGTTGCCACGCCGACAGAGCATCGAGCATCGCCGTCGACCAGTACTCGGGGTGTGAGCAGGTCACCAGGACCCGATAGGGGGCGAGCGCGTCCACTCCTTCGCGGTGAAGGTCTTCGTCGGCGATGATGTCGTGTCCAACGCCTACGTGTTCGAGGTAGGCGTTGATGTCGGTATCGGGGGTGAAGTTCCAGCCGTCGGCCCCAGGGCGGAGGTTGAGCACCGGCCGCAGGCGAGAGCTGAACATGACGCCACTGCCGTCCGGGTGCTTCTCGTACATCGACCGACCGAGCTCGGGGTGTTGGCGGACGTACTCGTGCTCGGGCCGGAGCCGGTGCCGGGTGTGGATGAAGTCGGCGCCCTCGAACAGCATGCGGTGGTTGGCGTAGGCGAGGTAGGTGGCCGACGACATCAGCAGCGCGACGCTGGCCGTTGGTGCTCCGTCGGCCGGCCGCACGAAGAACGGGACCCGATCCTCGCCGTGCTCGGATCGAAGCCGGAACGCGTAGATGCCGCTCGGGAGGTCGGCGGGCAACGTCAGCTGGGCGGTTTCGGACCAGCCGGCGTCGTACAGGTCGTCCTTGTGGAAGTGGATCGCATCCCACTGGCTCGGGTCATCGGTCCAGCGCTGGTGCGTGCCGTCCCAGCTCGGTCCGGTTACCGCCCGGGTCGGCAGCTGGTGCAGGATCCCGTGCCGGTGGTTGCCGCTGCCATCGACCATGGCCCGGCCGCCCATGTCCTGGGCGAGGTCCCACCAGAGCTCGCGGCCGTCGATGTTGAGCCGGGGTCTGGCGATCCGACCATCGAAGTCGCCCCGCCAGCCGGTGGCCGTCGCTGCGCCCCGCTCCGCCTGCGTTCCACCGAACACGAGGATGTCGAGGGGTGAGGGAGCCAGGGGAGCGACGGCGTCGATCGGCTCGTCGACCAGCTCCAGCAGGTCGCGGCCGGGCGACACCGAGGGCTCGGTCGAGACCTTGGCCCGGAGGCGGCCGGTGGTCAGGTTGACGTACAGCCACACGTCGTACCATCGGCGGTTGGCCAGGGGCCGGGTGCGGAGGGCGATGTCGGCGTCGTTCGATCGAAAGCGGAGCACGCCGTCGTCGAGCACGACCTCGAGCTGGAGCCGCTCACCGGTCAGGGTGAGCATCGTCTGGTGCTCCTTGGGGCGGGTGGCCATCGCGCTGAAGGTGAAGGTGAGCTCGCTGGTCGCCTCGACGTCGAGCAGATCGACGGTGGCGAACGAGCCGGGCACGAGTGGCTGGTGATCGAGCGGCACGACGGCCGGGAGACCGGTGGCGATCCGTCGCTCGGCGAACCCGGGCCCGACCGAGGTGGGGTCGCCGCAGCTGATCCGGACCGCCGCGAGCTCGGCATCGACCGGTAGGTGGCTCGCAGCCCGAAGTGTCACGGACTCGCCGGCCCGGAGTGACCAGGGGTCGCAGTACCCGGTGATCGCCTTCGGAGGGTCATCTCGATGGCCGGGCTCACCGGCGAAGGTCGGAGACATGCTCGTACCTTCCCAGGTCAACGGCGTGAAAGGGAAACCGACACGTCCCCGCAACCCGGCAAGACGGTTTCTTGATGCAGGATCAACAAAAAAACTTGAGCAGAACAGTATCAACTTATCGGATGGCCTGATACTGTGAACCCGTTCCCTTCAGTTGATCACACGAACCAAGGAGGCCAGAGCCGTGCTCTTGCAGAACGATCCCTTCTTCAACTCCGTCCTGAACCGATTCGTGGACCCGTCGAGCACCCCCAGCGGTTCGTTCGTCGCCCCCATGGACGCCTACCGGCGTGGTTCCGACGTCTGGGTCCACCTCGATCTCCCCGGGGTCGCCGCCGACAGCATCGACATCAGTGTCGAGCGCAGCGTCCTGACCGTTAGCGGTGAGCGCTGGTGGGAGCGCCGCGATGGCGATCAGATCTACGTCAACGACCGGTCACAGGGCCGGCTCCGCCGCCAGGTCCACCTGGGCGACGGGCTGGACGCCGAGAACATCGAGGCCGACTATCAAGACGGGGTCCTCACCCTCCGGATCCCGGTCGCCGAGAAGGCGAAGGCCCGCAAGATCACCGTCAACGCCGGAGCTCCGGCTCTCGACCCGCAGGCCTCGGAGCCGGTCGAGACCTCGGTCAACGAGGACAGCTGATCGAGAGCTGAGCCAGCGTCGATCTGGGCGCCGGCGCCACGCCCGGCGATCCCTCCGACCGACCCCCGCTCCCTCAACCCCCGCCGAGGGAGCGGGGGTCGGTCGCGTTCCGGCCCGCCCACTTGTACCGCTCCTCGACGGCCCGAGTAGCGTCGGCCACATGCATGATCTGGTCATCCGCAACGGAACCGTCGTCGATGGCAGCGGGGCCGAGCGTCTAATCGCCGACGTGTCCGTGAGCGATGGGCTGATCACCGGCGTGGGCACCGTCGAAGGGAGCGCCCGACGCAGCATCGATGCGGACGGACAACTCGTTCTCCCCGGCTGGGTCGACATCCACACCCACTACGACGGCCAAGCCACCTGGGACCCGGAGCTGACGCCCTCCTCGTGGCACGGCGTGACCACCGCGGTCTTCGGCAATTGCGGTGTCGGCTTCGCGCCCGTCAAGGACGGTGCCGAGGACTTCCTCATCAATCTGATGGAGGGCGTGGAGGACATCCCCGGATCGGTCTTGGCCGAAGGGATCGACTTCCGGTGGGAGACGTTCCCTGAGTACCTCGACGCGTTGGCGGCGACGCCCCGAGTCATGGACGTCGGAGCGCAGGTCCCTCACGGTGCGGTGCGGTTCTACGTGATGGGCGAGCGGGGTGCCGATCACCGCCAGGTCCCAACCGAGCCGGAGCTGGCCGAGCTCGGGCGCATCGTCACCGAGGGCCTGGCCGCCGGAGCCCTCGGCTTCTCGACGAGTCGCACGGTGAAGCACAGGGCGGCCGACGGGCGGGCCACGCCGAGCCTCTCGGCCACCGAGCCCGAGCTGGCCGCCGTCGCCGCCGCCATGCGGGCGGCCGAGGCCGGAGTGCTCCAGGTCAACAGCGACTTCGAGCCAGGCGACTTCGCCACCGTCCGCCGAGCTGCGGAGATGGCCGGGCGGCCGCTGTCGGTGTTGCTGCTCCAGGTCGACGATCACCCCGATCGGTGGCGAACCACCCGCGACGAGCTGCATGCCGCCAACGCGGCCGGGGTCGTCGCCACTGGCCAGGTCGGGTGCCGCCCGATCGGGGTGATGCTCGGCCTCGATGCAACCGTGAACCCGTTCCTCACCCACGACGCGTATCGAACCATCGCCGAGCTGCCACTTGCCGAGCGGGCGGCCAGGATCCGCACCGACGGGTCGCTCAGACGGAACCTGATCGAGAACCGACCGACCAACGCCCACACCGAGTGGATGGACTACGCCCTCACCCGGGCCTACGAGCTCGGTGAGGGTCTCGACTACGAGCCTGACCCGTCGACGGCGATCGCCAGCCGGGCGGCGGCGAGCGGGGTCGACCCATGGGCGTTGCTGCTCGATCTGCTGGCCGCCGGTGACGGCTCGACGCTGCTCCTCTACCCGTTCGAGAACTACACCAACGGCAACCTCGAAGACATCAGGGCGATGTTGACCGACCCGTACACGGTGTGCGGGATCGGCGACGCCGGCGCTCACGTCGGCACGATCTGCGACGCGTCGTACCCGACCTACCTGCTCACCCACTGGACCCGCGATCGGACCCGGGGCGAGCGGCTGCCGCTCGAGTTCGTCGTCAACAAGCAGACCCGGCGCACCGCCGAGACCTACGGCCTCCTCGATCGAGGCCTGCTCCGGCCGGGCTACCGGGCCGACATCAACATCGTCGACCATGCTGCTCTGTCCGTCGGCCGGCCCCAGCTCGTGTTCGACCTCCCCGCCGGCGGTAAACGGCTCGTGCAGCGGCCGTCGGGCTATCGCCACACCTTCGTCCGGGGCGTCGAGACCATGGCCGACGGTGAGCCGACCGGAGCCAGGCCAGGCGGGTTGATTCGGGGCGCCCAGCCCGATCCGGCCGCGGCCGCCTCTCGGGCGGCTGCGACGCGATGACCGGGCCACTGGACGGGATCCGGGTCCTCGACCTGACCCGGGTGGTCGCCGGACCGCTATCGACCCGAATCCTCGCCGACCAGGGGGCCGAGGTCATCAAGATCGAGCCGCCCGAGGGCGACATGAGCCGGAAGTTCCCACCGCTGCGCGAGGACGGGATCACCCCCTACTTCGCCCAGCAGAACTCCGGCAAGCGCTTCTGCTCCGTCGACCTGAACGTGAACGGAGCCAGCGAGCTGCTGGTCGAGCTCGTCGAGCGAAGCGACGTGCTCGTCGAGAACTTCCGACCCGGGGTCATGGACCGGTACGGACTCGGAGCCGACCGGCTGCTCGAGCGATTCCCCTCGCTGATCTACTGCTCGATCACCGGATTCGGCCAGAACGGGCCGTGGGCCGACCGGCGGGCCTACGCTCCGATCGGGCACCTCGAGTCGGGACTGCTCGAATACGACGAGCGCAAGACCGGCCGCCCGGCCCGCCAGCCCGCCCTCGTGCTCGGCGACGTGGCGACCGCCATGATGGCGGCCAACTCGATCAACGCATTGCTGGTGCAGGCGGCGAGGACCGGCCAGGGGGGCCGGCTCGACGTCTGCATGGTCGAGTCGATGGTCTACATCCAGGAGTGGACGTCGACCGAGCTGGTCGGTGGCTGGGACACCACCAACGCCGGTGCCTGCGATCAAACCCCGGTGCTACACCTGCCCGACGGTCGGATCTGGGGGCTCGGTGGCAACATCGTGGCCTGGTTCGAAGGA
Organism: Acidimicrobiia bacterium; assembly: GCA_029861725.1. Taxonomy (GTDB): domain Bacteria; phylum Actinomycetota; class Acidimicrobiia; order Acidimicrobiales; family SZUA-35; genus CADEDH01. Next base: position 11,236 of record JAOTYQ010000116.1, read on the forward strand.
CTGGCGACGGCAATGGACCGGCCCGACCTCCTGACCGATCCCCGCTTCGCCGATCCGGCGTCGCGGGAGGAGCACCGCCCCGACCTCGAGCAAGAAGTGGCGACGTGGGCGGCCACGTTCGACACATTCGACGAGTTCCGGGTGGCGCTCGAATCGCGCTCCCCGTTCACGACGGCCGAGCTCCGATCGATCGACGAGCTGGTGGCAACCGAGTGGGCGGTTGAGCGGCAGCTGCTCGCCGAGACCACCGCCGGGATACCGGTGCCGGCTCGGCCGGCCGCAGGCGCCGGAATCGGGACCGACGGGTATCTTGCACCGAGAGGAGCCGACAACCGGGCGGTGCTGACCGACGTCCTTGGCCTCGACGACGGTCAGCTCGACGAGCTGACCGAGTCGGGGGTGCTCACCGCAGCCCGGTGAGCCCGATCTGGGAACGCAGGCGTGCTCACCACACCGCCTCCGGGTCGTAGTCGAACACCTCCCGCATCCGGGCGAGCAACGGGCCGAACTCAGCCGATCGGACGGTCCTGGCTTCCTGGAGCGGCGCGCCGGCTGGCCAGTCGACGGGGCCGAAGCGGGCCTCGACGTCGTCCTTCCACCGATCGAGATGATCGGCCAGCGGGTGGGCTGCAACACCCTCGGCGACCGCCGCCGCCTCGCCGACCACACCGTCGAACAGCCCGACGGCGAGGGGCAGCATGGTCTGCAGCGCCGTCAGCAGCCGGGGCCTGGCATCGGCGTCGACCAACAGCACGTCGAGCAATCCGTTGGCGTGGCGGAGATGGAAGGCCTCCTCCTGGGCAGCCCGGGCGGCGACATCGGCCAGCTCCGGGATCGACGACGACGCCAGCAGCTTCCAACGGATCGCCTCCACCGAGTCGTACAACCAATGGCGGACCAGGGCCTCGGCCCAGTCGGTGGTCAACCGCTCGACCAGCCACGCCGAGCGGTACTCGTCGGCGCCCCGGTCGAAGGCCAGGTGGTCGATCGCCACATCGTCATCGCCGGCCAGGAGCGCATAGACCAGCGCAGCGTGGCCGAGCTCGTCCTGGCCGATGCTGGAGAACGCCAGGTCCTCCTCGAGGAACGGAGCGACGCCGATCCACTCGGTGTGCTGCTGCCCCATCAGGTGCTCGTCGTCGGCCAGGGCCAGCAGGTACTCCGCCACCCCCTCGCTGACCTGAATCACTGCGCCGCCTCCCGGGCGGCTGGGTCGTGCGCCGCCTCCCGGGCGGCTCTGCGCCGGGCGGCGACCGCCTTGCCGTC
>JAOTYQ010000676.1 GCA_029861725.1 Acidimicrobiia bacterium
GAGCTCGTCGGCCCGGACTCGGTCCCGGAGGTCGGCGAGGTCGAGCCCGGGGTCGATCGTCGGGGTGAGGAGCAGGCCGGCCTCCTCCAAGGTCTCGCGGCACGCGGCCAACCACCAGGCGAGCCCGCCCCGTGGCACATCGATGATGGTCGACGCCTCGTGGTCGGACAGGCCATGGCACAACCGATCGAAATCCTCGGCGTGGTCTTCGGGGTCGACCCGGCCGCCCGGAAACACCCAGTGGTCGGGTCCGAAGACGACCTTCGACGTCCGGCGGAGCAGCAGCACCTCCAGCTGAGGCCGGTCGTCGAGCAACATCACGGTTGCCGCCGGGCTGACCGCCACCGCCTCCGGGTCGTAGTCTTCGGCCACCGGGTCACGGTAGTACAGCCCGGTCGGCCCTCGACAATGCTGGTCGGCGCCGACGAGCAGCCGGCCGGTCGACCTCGGCCGCCGGTTGGAGCGACGATGGGGATCAGATCGCGGCGTCGACTCGCATCAGCACGGTGGCGCTGTCCGACGCCTGTGCCCGGAGGCTGTCCCACGCCTGGTTTCCCGGGTCGCTACCGGCGAGGCCCGACGGTTGCTCCAGGATGTAGATGCGGAACTGCAGGTCGCGTCGGCCGTTGGCCAGGCTGTCGAGGCAGGGGCTGCCGTAGCCGAGGTTGCCGTAGTCGTTGAGGGTCTCGAACGCTCCCGCCGGAGCGGTGCCGGCCTGCAGCCCGGTGGTCGACGGGCTGATGCCGGCCATCAACCACAGGAGCAGCGGCTCCTCCGGGTCGGTCTGATCGCTGAGGGTGACGGCGATCTCCGCCGCGCCGGCGGGGACCTCGCTCCAGGTCAGGTTGGGGAAGACGTTGCGACCCTCACACGTCGTGTCGATGGGGGCCGTGCCGCCGGGTTCGAAGTCGGGACTCGACAGGCTCAGGCCCGACGGGCTCGACTCCTCGTCGAGGGCGGAGGTCGGAGGCGGGGGACGGGTCGTGGTCGTCTGGTTGGCCGACGCCTCGCGCAGGCTCCGCCCGTCGCTGGCGCAGCCGGCCAGCAGCACCATGAGAGCCAGGAACCAGATTCGCACGACCGACGAGCCTACCGTTCAGGGAGAAGCCGCCGGTCTCACGGAAGCCGGGCCCGAGATGCGGACCCGCCGGTTTCACGGGAGACAGCGAGCAAGGTCCTATGCTGAGGCCCTCGTGAGCACGGTGAGCCGATGACGCCCTCAACTCCGATCGCCGAGACCGATATCGCCCTGCCGACCGTGTCTGCGCTGACCGGGACCGGCTGACGATGGCCCGCCGTCGCTTGAGCTCGGTCGGTCGGGCATGGCGTCCTCTCGGCGGGCTGCTCGGCCCGGCGGCCGACGACGCCACCCAGAGCCTCGGCGCGCTTGCGCTCTCGGCCACGACGAGCCTCATCACGGGCTTCACGTTCGCCGCCGTCACCGAGACCCTGCGGACATTCCCCGGGCTCCTCCTCTTCATCCCGGCGGCCATCGGCCTGCGGGGGAACGTCTTCGGCCCGCTCGGGAGTCGGCTGTCGACCGCGATCCGGGCCGGGACGTTCAGCTGGAGCTGGCGGATCGATTCGCTGCTCGGGCAGAACGTGCTCGGGGCGATGGCCACGTCGCTGGCAGCCGCTGTGGGCCTCGCCGCGATAGCGGAGTTCGTGGCGACCTGGTTGCGCGACGGCGAGGGATCGGTGATCGGCATCGCCGACTTCGTCGTCGTCTCGGTGTTCGGCGGCACCGTGGCGTCGATCGTCGTGCTCGTCATCACCCTTGGCCTCGCCGTGGCATCGGCCCGGTTCGGCTGGGACCTCGACAACGTGACGGCGCCGCTGGTGTCGGCGTCCGGCGATTTCGTCACGCTGCCGGCCCTCGTCTTGGCCACCTACCTCATCCAGCGGGGAACGGTGACCAGAGCGTTGGCCGTCGCCTTCGTGGTCTTCGCGCTGGCGGTCGTCGTGCTGCTCGTTCGCTCGATGCTGAGGATCAGCCGCCAGGTGCTGCTCGAGTCGCTGCCCGTCCTGGTCGTGGCCGGGACGTTGAGCCTCGTCGCCGGCGCCGTGCTCGAGCGCTCGATCGAGCGTTTGCTCACCTTCTCCGTGCTCCTCGTCCTCCTGCCCGGATACCTGTCGACCGCTGGCGCGCTGGGGGGAATCCTGTCGAGCCGGCTGTCGACCAAGGTCCACCTCGGGCTGATCGAGCCAGCCCGCATCCCCCGGGGCGATGCCCGTGCCGACATCCGGGTGACGTTCGCCCTCGCCCTGCCGATCTTCGCCCTGCTGGCCGTGCTGGCGGGGACGGTGGGCTCGCTGGCCGGGCGGACCTCGCCGGGGCTGCTGATGTTGGTGTCGGTCGCGCTCACCGGTGGCCTCGTGGCGACGGCGTTCGTGGCCGGGATCGCGTACTATGGCACGCTCGCCGTCGTCCGCTTCGGCCTCGATCCAGACAACCACGGAATACCGCTCGTGAGTGCCAGCCTCGACGTGATCGGCGCATTGACGTTGGTGGGGGCCCTGCTGCTGTGGCGGGTGGCATGATGCGAGGAGTGGAATCCCGCAACCTGCGCGAGATGCTGGCCGAGGCCAAGGACACGAGCGAGCTGATGGTCGACCTTGCCTATGCGTCGCTGTTCTTCGACGACCCCGACATGGCAGACGAGGTCGACGAGCTCGAGACCCAGATCAGCGAGCTCGTGCACCAGATGCGGGCCCTGTGCATCATCGCCGTTCGCAACCCTCGGGAAGCCGAGGCGATGTCGGCCGTCCTGCAGGTGATCAGCGCGGTCGAGAGCATCGGCAACGACGCCGTCGACATCGCCAAGATCGTGTCGCGGCGCTTGGGGATGCCGCGCCAGCTGCTCGTCGACATGTCGGCGGCCGAAGAGGTCTCGCATCGGGTGGAGGTGGCGGCTGGCTCGCACTTCGCCAATCGACCGCTGTCGGCGTTCGAGCTGCCGGTGGTCACCGGTATGCGGGTCATGGCGGTGCGGCGGGGCCGATCGTGGATCATCGACCCCGGCGGCGACGACATCCTCAACCCGGGGGACGTGCTGTTCCTGCGCGGGTCACCGGAGGGCATCTCCCGTCTCCGGGAGCTGGCCGGAGCCCCTATGTGGCACGCTCCGCCGCCGGAGGACGTCGGAGCGCTCAGCGACCTCGATCGAGCGGTTGACACGCTCATCGAGATGAAGGACCTCTCGGAGGTGGCGGTCGGCCTCGCCTACTCGGCGCTGGTGTTCCGTGATCGCAGCCTGGCCGCCGAGGTCCGCCACCTCGAGGACCGGCTCGACGAGATGAAGATCCGCCTGGAGCTGTGGGTGTTGCGGGCGGCCGG
>JAOTYQ010000677.1 GCA_029861725.1 Acidimicrobiia bacterium
CGGGATGCTCGACGTCGAGATCGTGGCCCTCACCGGAACGCCGATGACCGGTCCCGACGGCGGGCCCCAGCGGACGGCGCTGGCCGAGGCGCTCGAGGTCGGGGTCGATCTGGTCGGCGGGTGCCCGCACCTCGACCCCGACGGGAGCGGGCTGATCGCCAACTCCCTCGACGCCGCCACCGAAGCCGGTATCGGCCTCGACCTCCACGTCGACGAGATGCTCGACCCCTCCATGCTCACGCTCCGCGAGCTGGCCCGCCAGGTCACCGACCGGGGCTTCGAGCACCCGGTGGCGGCGAGCCATTGCGTGACGCTCGGGATGCAGTCGCCCGCTGTGCAGGCGGCGGTGGCGGCGGAGGTGGCCGGCGCTGGGATCGCCGTCGTGACCCTTCCGCAGACGAACCTGTTCCTCCAGGGTCGGGACCACCCGACGGCGACGCCGCGAGGGCTGACCGCTCTCGACCCCCTGCTCGACGCCGGGGTCACGGTGGCGGCCGGAGCCGACAACGTGCAGGACCCCTTCAACCTGGTCGGTCGGAGCGATCCGCTGGAGACGGCAGCCCTGCTGGTGATGGCCGGTCACCGGCGGCCCGAAGTGGCGTACGAGCTCGTCTCCGCCGCCGCCCGGTCGATGCTAGGACTCGAGGCTGTCGCGTTCGACGTTGGCGATCCGGCCGACCTCGTGGCTGTCGACGCCTCGTCCCTGCGGGCCGCCGTCGCCGACGCTCCGATGTCTCGTCGTGTGTTCCGTCGCGGGGCCCTGGTGGCCTCGGCCGACCAGCGCACCGAGCTGCACCGCCCTCCGTCGGTCCCCACCTGACGAGACCGAGCGGCGGTCAGTCGTCGGTCTCGCCGTCGATGATGTAGTTGCCGGCGATCAGCTCTATGGGCGGCCCGTCGGCGTCGAACGACGTCCCGACGGGGTCGCCGCCCGCAGCGACCACTCTGACCTGGTCCTTGAACTGGAGGCGGACCAGGGAGACCCCCCGGTCGGAGGTGGCCAGCCGCTCCTCGGAGTGGAGCGTCATCGGGCCTTGTCCGACCTGGGTCTCGTAGTCGCCGGGGTAGTGCTGGTGCTCCTCGGGGCTGAGATCGAACCAGCTCTTGCCCTCGCCGTAGACCGGCAGCCCCTGCGGCGCGTCGCTCCTCGGCTTCCGCACCAGTGCGTACACCCGCGTCGTGGTGTCGTCGATGGGTAACGCCCAGCTCATGTTGTTGGTCTTGCCGAGCACGCTCAGCGTCGGGGTGGGGATCACCCGGATCGTCGGCATCCGGGTCTCGGTCACCCGGTGCAGGGTCGTGCCGTCGGGAAGCCGCCGATCCTGGCTGCACGACACGCCCCAGTCGTGGCGCTGCCACGAGACGTCGGGCCAGATCTCCAACCGGGGGTCGAACTGAGGGCCGCTGATCGCGTTGTGGAGGATGAACACGTGATAGGCGTCCATCGAGTTCTCGTGCGTCTGGAACCAGTTGCACGGCGCCTCGCTCGGACCGCCGAACGCGAAGTGGTCGATGATGACGACCTCTTCATCGTCGGCGAGGTCCTCGAAGATGTCGTAGCGGGGAAAGGCCGGCTGGCGGTCGGCCGGACCCAGGTACGCGAACACGAGTCCGTGGTACTCGACGACCGGGTACCAGGGCTGGCGGTAGCGGTCGAGATTGCGACCCCGATCGGGCTCGCAGGGCTGGTCGAGGCAGCGGCCGTCGGTGGCGAACAGCCAGCCGTGGTACGGGCAGCGGATGCCGTCGTCCTCGACCCGGCCGTAGAACAGGGTCGTGCCCCGGTGGCAGCAGCGCGGGGTGACGAGCCCGGGCTCTCCGCTCGCGGTTCGAAACAGGATCAGGTCCTCACCGAGCACTCGGATCTCCCGCGGTGTCGCCGTCGCCTCCGTTGCCTGGGCCACCGGGTGCCAGTAGCGCCGGAGCAGCTCGCCGGCCGGGGTGCCGGCACCCACCTCGACCAGCTCCGGGTCCCAGCTGCCCGCTTGCCGGCCATAGGCCCGTCCGTCGTCGGTCATGGTCGGAGTCTGGCAAACCCTCCCGATCGACGCTAGCGACCTACTCCGATCGGATTGGATGCGACCCCCGTGGACGCGACCGGGGGCCGGCGCTGGTGGTGCCGGCCCCCGGTCATGCTGGGTCTCGCGACCCGCTCAGGCTCGGCTCAGAAGCCGATGCTGGGGTCGATGTACTCGTTGGTGAACAGGTCCTCGGCGGTGAGATCGGTCTCGCCGAGGCCGGCCTCGTTGATGGCGTCGATCACGCCTTGGATCCGGTCGGCCTCCATGTCACCGACGGTGTCGTTCGGTCCGTTGCCGATCAGGCCCAACTCCCGCTGGGTCTGGACCGAGTAGTCGGCCAGGGCCTGGTCGTACACCCAGAAGTCGGCGTACTGGTCGACTGCGTCGATGATCATCGCGTTGGCCCGGTCGGGGCTCGCGTCGTAGCTGATCACCGCCCGCTGGATGATCGGCACGACCTCCTTGAGGCAGGGGTCGAGCGTGTCCTTGTCGCCCTCGCGGATCGCGATGGTCTGGCTGTACACCTGGAAGCCGGCGTCGTGCAGCAGCTCGAAGGCGACCGGCTTGCCCCACTCCTCGAAGACGTTCTCGTAGTTGTGGGGCTCGGCCGAGGCAAAGCCCTGCTGGGCGATCGCCCCGCCCTCGGAGATGAACCGGGCCGGCGCGCCGTCATAGGACGGGTCGACCTGGTCTTCGGACCAGATGCCCTGGGCGACGAAGACGCCTGCGAACTCACCGCCGGCGAACACGTTGACCGTCACCCCGGCTTCGCCGAGGTCGGCGATCGACGTCACGTCGGGGTAGGTCTCCGGATCCCACATGACCATCTGCGGGTTCTTCTCCAGCGGCGCCACGACCGACAACGTCGGGGTATCGCCGTGCTGGATGACCTGGGCCTCAGTGTTCTGGTAGCCGAGGTGGATCGCGTCGTCGGTGTACATGTAGGAGGCGACCGGAGCGAAGCCGATGGCGGGGCCGCCGGTCCGGACCTCGAACTCGATGGCGGGCTCGACGCCGCCGTCGACCAGCGTTCCTCGTACGACCTTGTTGTCGACGTCGACCGTGTAGTCGTCGCCGATCATTTCGTACACCGCACCGTGCTCCGCTTCGGGGAACCAGTCGGTCTGGAGCACCAGCGGGTTCGGACAGACGGCGGCGAGGCTCGTTGCCGCCGCCTCGTCATCGGCCATCGCCTCGTCGTCGCCCTCTTCCGTGGCCTCCTCCGAGTCTTCCTCGGCCCCTTCTTCGGCGCCTTCTTCGGCCCCTTCTTCAGCCGCGGTGGTGTCGTTGTTCTCGGTCGACGTGTCCTC
>JAOTYQ010000117.1 GCA_029861725.1 Acidimicrobiia bacterium
GCCGCTCGCCATCGGCGTCGGGAGGCTGACCTGGAACCGGACGCCGGGGCCGACCGCTCCTTCGTCACGGAGCCGGGAGAAGGTCCGGTACGAGGCTTCGGCCGCCTCGGCATAGCCGGTCTCGAACACGACGGTCGCCGGGTCGACGCCGGGCTTGAACCGGACCAGCTCGGTGGTGCGAAGCAGCTCGCCGTCCCACTCGTGGATGGCGAGGGGTTCGGCGTTGGGGTCGAGCTCCAGGTCCGGGTGGCGGAGGAGCATCTCCCGCTGCCAGTAGATCCAGCGGTGCCTCTCCCCCGTCTCGCCGTCCGGTAGCCGGGTCAGCCACGGGCCGAGCTCGCCATAGAGAGTTCGAAAGACCGACTCCGCGTCGGCCATCGCCACGCTGCCGACCAGGTGCACCCCGGGATTCGCCATCAGCCACCTCCAGCCTCGTGGCGAGCCTATCGGTGTGGTGTGAACCGGCGCCGCGGGGCCCGGCACTACGACCACCACCTCGCTTGGGGCATGCCCCGTGGATCGGAGGTCTTCGTGTCCCGGCCGCGGCGGCCTCCTAACATGCCTCGCTATGGCCAGACTGCAGGACAAGGTAGCGATCGTGACCGGGGCGGCCCGTGGGCAAGGGGCGGCGGAGGCGACGCTGTTCGCCGAGGAAGGTGCAGCCGTCGTGCTCACCGACGTGTTGAGCGCCGAGGGCGAGGAGACGGCCAAGGCCTGCGGCGGCACGTTCCTTCACCACGACGTCTCGAGCGAGGAAGCGTGGGAGCGGGTGGTCGCCGACACGCTGGCGGCCCACGGTCGCATCGACGTGCTCGTCAACAACGCCGGCATCTACCACCGGGCCAAGCTGATCGACCACACCCTGGACGACTTCCGGCGCCTGCTCGACATCAACACGATCGGGGTGTTCCTCGGGATGCGAGCAGTAGCACCGTCGATGATGGAGCGGGAGGCCGGCTCGATCGTCAACATCTCGTCGGTCGCCGGGCTGGTCGGGGCGCCAGGCTCGATCGGCTACGGGGCGTCGAAGTTCGCCGTGACCGGGATGACGAAGACCGCGGCCTTCGAGCTGGCCCGTTACGGCATCCGGGTCAATTCGATCCACCCCGGCATCATCGACACCGACATGATCCAGCAAGTGGCGAGTGGCGACGAGAGCCGTCTCGAACGCATGACGGCGGCGACGCCCTTCGGTCGCTCGGCCGACCCGATCGAGATCGCCCGCCTCGCCCTCTATCTCGCGTCGGACGAATCGAGCTTCAGCAGCGGCTCCGAGTTCGTCGCCGACGGCGGTCTCACCGCCATCTGACCCCCCAAGCCCGCCGAGATCGCGTCAGCCTTCGACTACCGGCTCCGCGATGCGCTTCGCCCGTCGTCGGTCCGGCGAGACCGGGCCGGCAACCTCGCCCCGCAGCGTACGAACCGAGCGACAGCAGCCCTCAGCCCCGGACCGGCGTGAGGCGCTGAGTCAACCTCGGGCCGCGGCGACGGCCTGCTCGATCGAGGCCGTCGCCGGCTCGGGGCCGTAGAACATCATCGTCGATCGGTCGGCGAAGGCGTTGCGCTCGGCGAGCTTGCGACCGACCTCGGTCGGCGTGCCCGACACCGCGACCACGTCGAGCAGGTCGTCGTCGATCGTCGCCGTCATCTCCCGCCACCGGCCCTGCTTGCTCATCGCGTTCAGCTCGGGCTGGAGACCGTCGTAGCCATGATGGTCGAGCACCCCCGCATAGGCCGGAGTCGAGCCGTAGAACGCGAGCTGGGCCTTGGCTTTGTTCCGGGCATCGACCAGCTCGTCCTCGGTGGTGCCCATCGCCACGATCGTGAGGCAGGCGACGTCGACCTCGTCGGGCGAGCGGCCGGCGGCCTCGGCACCAGCGTGGAGTGCCGGCAGCGTCTCGGCCGCCAGGAACTCGGGCGAATGGAACGGGTGGACGAAGAACCCGTCGGCCACCTCGCCGATGACCCGCACCAGGTGCGGCCCGACCCCGGCGACGTAGACGGGCGGGTGGGCTACGTCGTTGGCCCCGGGCGAGAAGAACGGCGTCATGAGCGTGTGCGTGTAGAAGTCGCCCCGGAAGTCGAGTCGGTCGCCGGTCGACCACGAGTGCCAGATCGCCCGCAGCGCCTGTACGTACTCCCGCATCCTCGCCGCCGGCTTCGACCACGGCATGCCGTAGCGCTTCTCGATGTGGGGCTTGATCTGCGTCCCGAGCCCGAGAATGAAGCGGCCACCGCAGAGCCGTTGGAGGTCCCAGGCGGTGTGGGCGGCCGTCATCGGGGTGCGGGCATAGGCAACCGCGATCGCCGTGCCCAGCTCCAACCGGTCGGTCGTCTGCGACGCGAGCGTGAGCGGGATGAACGGATCGTGCGCCGCCTCGAAGCTCCACGCGCCGTCGAGCCCCATCCGCTCGAACCCTGCGGCCTCTTCACCGCTGCCCTCCACCGACATCGACAATGCACCGTCGATCTTCATCCTCTGGTTTCCTTTCGGTCTTCGCCCTCCTCGAGCGTCTTGCGTGAGTTGACGACATCAGATGTCGTCAACTCACGCAATTTCGGCTCATGGTCCGGTCTGGGTGCCGGCGAGATCGTGAACGAGGAACGAGACCAACGGCCGGATCCCCGGCCAGGGGCTCTGCAGGTTCAGCGGCAGCTCGATCTCGTCGACCCCGTAGAGCGCCCCGGCCAGGGCCCGACGGGCCGTCGACGGCTTGATCGGCCGGAACGGGCGGGGCGGCGCAGCGAAGCTCCGTTGGCGGAGGCGCTCACCCGCCAGCAGGAGGGCTCGGATCTCGTCGCTTCGCTCATCGACGACGAACGCATGGGTGAGCGCTCCGTTCACGGCGTGATCGATGCGGGCGTGCAACGTGCCGATCCGACCGTCGGCCAGCGTGATCTCGATGAGGTAGGAGGAGGTCGTCGAATCGGGGCCGTCGCGCCGCCGGCAGGCATCGGTCAATGCCGTGCGGTCGAGGCGAGCGAGCCACGCCGGCAGCTGGAGTCCGAGCGGGGGCTCGAGCTTCGGGCCCGGCAGCAACCACTCCATCGCCTGGGCGACCGCCTCGGCCTCGGGATGCCCTGAGTCGAGCAGATCGAACACGAGATCGACGATCTCGGGCCCGAGGACGGTCGCCGTCAGCGCCGCTTCGGCGAGGAACGCGAGCGGCTCGGCAGCCAGCATGTAGGCGAGGTCCTCCCGGACGGCCTCGTCGTCGATGGTCTGCTGGCGGCTGCGGAGCACGGCCGCTCGCTTCGACGACGGCCGTGGTGCCAACGGCGGGAAGGAAACGTGTGACGGGAGCGGGAATCGGGGCAGGAGCATGATGGCCTCCTCGGTCGGCTCGCAACGAGCCGAAGAATTCGAGAGGGCCGAGGCCACCGATGCTCCGACCTTAGGGACGCCCGGTGACATCTCATCGGGAACGAGCAGCCGTCGACGCTGGATCGGCCGGGCGACCCCGTCAGGGGGTGCGATCGATCACCACGACCGGGATCGTCCGATCGGTCATGTCGACGTAGCCACCGAAGCGGGGCATGACGGCGATCCTGGCAGCGAGGAGACGGGTCCGCTCCGGCTCCTCGGCGACCCTCGCCCGAGCGTCGAACCGTTCCGTCCCCATCTCGATGACCACTTCGGGGTTCGCCACCAGGTTGTGATACCAGTCCGGGTGACGGTCGTCGCCGGCGCGGGACGCGATCAGGACGATCCGGTCGCCATCGGTCGTGTAGGTCAAGGGCGAGGTTCGCGCCTTGCCCGACTTCGCTCCGACGGTGGTGAGCACCACCATCGGGTTGCCCTCCCACCGGCCGCCGCAGTGGCCGCCGTTGGCCCGGAACTCGGCGATGACGCCGTCGTTCAGGTCGAGCCACTGCTGATCGGTCATCTTCGGGGTCGGAGAGGTCGCCATCGGCCAAGTCTGGGTCGGCGCCATCGCCTCGTTCAACCGAGAGACCGCCACGAACCAGCGACGGCCACAGCGAGCACGATGATCGACGGCGACGAGGACGCTCAGTCGATGTCGCTGCGGGCCCGTCGACGGAGCGCGACCGCGACCTCATCACCGACCAGTGCCGCCAGCTCGGCCTGTAGCGACTCCGCCACCGGTACCGTGCCGGTGTAGGCGTCGGCCGCGACCCGATCCTCGGTACAACACCAGGCCATCGAATTGGACTCAGCTGCGCTCACCGCGTGCCCGGCCGGGCCGGGCTCGTCGCCAAGCCAATCGTGGCGAGCCCAGCGACGCAGCCGTCTCGAGCCGTTCGGGAGGTGGTCGACCTTGAGTGGGAGCTGCCAGCAGACCGCCGGCTTCCAGTCGATCGGCGACTCTCCCTCGTCGAGCGCAGCCAGGTGGAGAGCGCATCCCTCGCCTCCGGCGAAGCCCGGGCGGTTGAGGAAGACGCAGGCCCCATCGACGACCCGGGTCGACCGGCGATCGTCGTCGGCGAACACGCCCTCCTCCGCGGCCCGAGCGGCGAACTGGAACCTCGCCGGATCGAGCGACGCCCCGAGGGCAGCGACTCGCCGAGCCTCGTCGTCGTCGAGTAGCTCCCTCCAACCGAGCAGCACCCTTGGTTCAGCTCCGCGGCCGGGCGCTCGAGGATGCCGAGACATCCGCTCCCCCACGCGCAGCGCCAGTTGGAGCCGAGGAAGCCGACGTCGACCTCCCACTCGACGGCGTCGACGGGGTCGACGAACCGTTCCCACTCCTCGGCCGGCGGCGACTTCCGCCCATCGGCACCGGGCTCCTGCTCGGCGGGCATCGCTCTAGTCTCGCATGGGCGACCAGCCTCGCTCGCCCACGGCTTCGATCGCCGTTGGGAGTGGGCAGTAGAGTCTGGCGATGAGCGAGGAACTCCTCTACGACGTAGCCGACCGGGTCGCCACGATCACGTTCAACCGGCCGGACCGGATGAACACGATCACCCCCGGCATGCTCGATGCCTTGTCGGATCGGCTGCTCACCGCCGATGCCGACCGCGACGTCCGGGTGATCGTGATCACCGGCAATGGCCGCGCCTGGTGCGCCGGGCTCGACATCGGGGCTGCGTTCTCCGGCGACGGGATCGGGAGCGAGGGGACGAGCGCCGGCAACGGCGAGTTCGATCTCCGGGACGCGCCGCCGGTCGTCCTCCACAAGGTCGACACGCCGACCGTCGCCGCGCTCAACGGCGGCGCCGCCGGCTACGGCCTCGACCTCGCCCTCGGCTGCGACATCCGCCTGGCGTCGGAGGGGGCCAAGCTCTCGGCCGCCTACACCGCCCGGGGGCTCGTGCCCGAGAGCGGGGGCACCTGGCTCCTGCCCCGGATCGTCGGGTGGTCGACGGCTGCGGAGCTGCTGTTCACGGCCCGCACGCTCACCGCGGCCGATGCGCTGGAGCTCGGCCTCGTCAGCCGGGTGGTCGCCGCCGAGGAGCTGGCCGAGACGACCCGAGCCGTGGCTGCCGAGATCGCAGCCAACGCACCGCTCGCCATTCGGGCGTCGAAACGGCTGATGCGCCACGCGATGACCGAGGGATTGGAAGACCATGTGCAGCGCCAGTACCTCGCGCTGCTCCCGCTGTTCGGCACCAAGGACTTCCGGGAGGGCCTAGCCGCCTATCTCGAGAAGCGTCCCGCCGACTTCCACGGCCAGTGACGTGACGCCGGAGCCGACAGTCGACAGCGGCCGATCCTCGCGAGGCAGCCGGCTGGTGGGCAAGCGGGTCTTGGTGACCAGTTCCGAGACCTTCATGGGGCCACCGATCGTCGACCTCTTCGCCGCCGAGGGAGCAGAGGTCATCGCCGACACCGGCGACCTGATCGACCCGGAAGCCCCGGCCGAGCTCATCGAGCGGAGCGGCTACCTCGACGCCGTCGTCGCCAACCTCGACCTCGGCGCCTATCTCGCGTCGACGGTCGAGATCGAGGACGACCGGTGGCTTGCCGGCTTCGATGCCATGGTCCACCCGCTCATGCGCCTCGTCCGAGCGACCGCACCAGCGATGATCGATCGTCGGGCTGGGGCGATCGTGGCTATGACGTCATCGTCCCCGCTCCGGCGAATGAGCCCGCAGGCCATCTCCTACGTGACCGCGCGGGCCGCTCAGAACGCCTTCGTGCGCTCTGCCGGCCACGACCTCGCCCGCCACGGGGTGCGACTCAACGCGATCGCCCAGAACTACGTGGCCAACGAGACGTATTACCCGCCGGAGCTCCTGGCCAACGAGCGGTTCCAGGCCAGGCTGAGCCGGGAGGTACCCGCCGGGCGGGTTGCCGATCCGTCGGAGACCGCTGAACTGGCACTGTTCCTTGCCGGCGACACCGCGTCGTTCATCTACGGCCAGATCATCAGTCAGGATGGCGGCTGGTCGTAGAGAAGCGCACGACGAAGCCGGCCAGCGTCATCCGGCGACGGACGGGCGACGATGACCAACAACAGATCGTTCGGTTTTGATTCGCATGCTCCCCGGCAGGAATAGTTAACTGGTTAACGTAAGCGCTTAGGGCTGGCGTACCCTTGGGTAACCGCTACTGAGCATGACTGGCTAGCGTGATGAGGAGTGGGCTCATGCATGACTACGACTGGCCGAGCAGCGGGGACCTCGCGCTCATCATCGAGGTGGCTCGACAAGTGGCGCTGCAGAACGGCGCCGGCCGGGACGACGCCGACGACATCGCCCAGACCACGGCGATCAAGATGCTGTCGAAATGGGACACGCCCCATGTCCGACTCGCCCGGGCCCGGGGACCCGGCGGCTGGCGAAGCTACGTCGCCGTGGCTGCCCGCAATGCGCACCTCGACCTGACCCGAGCCACCCGCCGTCGCGAGGCCCGGCAGCGGAGGGCGGTCGACGCCGCCGAGTACGGTCTGAACCCCCGGCCCGGCGTCGTCCGCTCTCCGCTCCGCGATGGAGCCCAGGTGGAGGAGCTCCTGGCACGGGCGCTCATCGTGGAGGAGGTACGGGCCCTGCGGGGGCGACGGCGCCAGGTGGCGGAGCGAATCCTCCTGCAGGAGTACAGCATCGCCGAGACGGCCAAGGCGCTCGGCCTCCACGCTCGGACCGTCCGCCAGCACCTCCAGGAGGCCCGGGAGCAGCTGATCGCCCGGCTGACCGCTCCCGATCCCGACCACTGAGGACCACTGAGGCGCGGTCGGTATCAGTTCGACTCCTCGGGACGGGTGGCCGTCGACGCTTCCGAGGGGTCGCCGGCCGTCTCCGGCTCGGGATCGCGCTCGTCCTGGTCAGGGTCGAGCGAGGCGAGCCGCCAGTCGTCGTCGCCCGGTCGGACCTCCTCCAGCAGTCGGATCGCCTCCTTGCGGATCCTCTCGTCGGCGGCGCGGTGAACCCCGTCGCCCGACGGCTGTGTTCGGTCAGCTCCCATGGCACAACCTCGCTCGTGACGAACCACGTGCGCTTCACTCCCTGGATACCACGGAGCGTAGCCGCCGTCGACCCCAGGCCGGGGACGAATGCCTCTCGTCACCGGCCGCGGTCAGGCCAGCACCTCCATCGTGGGCTCGTGTGCCTACGGCTGGTGTGGTCGAACGACGCAGTGTCGTCGGGGCGAGGCTCAGCGGCCGGTGAACTCGGGTTCGCGCTTCTCGACGAAGGCCTTCGCCGCCTCACGATGGTCCTCGGTCTGCCCGGCCCGGGTCATGGCCACCGCCTCGGCCGCCAGGCACTCCTTTAGCTCGTGATGGAGAGCCCGGTTCAGGTTCTCCTTCATCAGCCGGTGGGCGATCGGCGGGCCGGCGGCGAGCTCGGCGGCGAAGGCAAGGGCATCGGCTTCGAACGAGACGGCCGGGGCCACCCTGTTCGTGATGCCGAGCGCGAGCGCCTCCTCGGCCGGGATCCGGCGGGCGGTGAAGTACAGCTCCCGGGCGGTGGCGGTTCCGACGAGCTGGCTGAGGAACCAGCTCCCGCCGAAGTCACCGCTGAACCCGACCTTGGCGAACGCCGTGGTGAGAAATGCAGCGTCGGCCATGATGCGAACGTCGCAGGCCAGGGCGATCGACAGGCCGGCACCAGCAGCCGGGCCGGGGATGGCGCCGACGACCGGTTTCGGGAACTCGTGGAGCGCCAGCGAGACCATCTCCTGGCGCCGGCGGAGGTCGTCGACCCGGTCCTCGATCGTCGGCCCGCCGCTCGACCCGGGCGCCCGCCGAGAGGCCATGGCCTTGACGTCACCACCGGCACAGAACGCACCGCCGGCTCCGGTGAGCATCAGGGCGCCGATGTCGGGATCGGCGGCGACCGCCGGCAGGACTGTGCCGAACCCGTCGTACATCGAGGGCGTCAAGGCGTTGCGGACTTCCGGCCGGTTGAAGGTCAGCACGGCGACCCGACCCTCGGTTCGGACGAGTAGGTCGTCGGTTCCGGTTTCCAGCGTGGTCATGTCGGTCGAACCTCCAGTCGGTGGGTAGGCCAAGTCTGGCGCTCCCGGCCCGACAAGACCAGGTGACCGGTGACGGCGGGCGAGGTCGGAGGAGGGGGAGCGTGCCAACATGGCCCGATGGACTCAGCGGCCGCCCAGACGAGCGAGCGGCTGCTGACCCGCGACCTGATCATCTTGATCATCAGCGGCTTCTTCGCCCTGACCGGATTCGGGTCGACCCTCCCCCTCGTCCCCCGCTACGTCGAGGGCGAGCTCGGTGGCAGCAAGGTCGCGGTCGGGGTGGCCCTCGGGATCTTCTCGATCTCGGCGATCGTGGCCCGTCCGCTCGTCGGTCGCCTCGGGGACGAGCGGGGGCGGCGGTTCATAATCGTGGGCGGCACCGCGCTGACCGCAGTCACCGTGGCCGCTCATGCGTTGGCCACATCGTTGCTTTTGCTCTATCTCGTGCGGCTGGCGATGGGGGTCACCCAGGGCGCGTTCTTCGTCGGCTCGGCCACGCTGGTCAACGACCTCGCTCCGGTCGAGCGTCGGGGCGAGGCAACCAACTACTTCTCGGTCGCCGTATACGGCGGGATGGCGCTCGGCCCGCTCCTCGGCGAGCTCGTGCAGCGCGCCTACGGCTTCGGTGCGGCGTTCGCGGCCGGTGGCGCTGCATTGGCCGTCTCATCACTGCTGGCCCTGAGCCTGCCGGACGACCGCCGGAAGCGGGTGCCGATCGCCGCCCCATCGTCGACCGAGCCTGCCGTCGCCGTTGCGACGATGCCGCCGCCGGGCCTGATCCACCGAGCGGCCGTGATGCCCGGGCTGATCCTCATGGGCGGGCTGGTGACCTTCACGGCCCTCAACGGGTTCATGCCGTTGTACGTGGAGGAGTTCGATCTCGGGTCGGCCGGAACGGTCTTGCTCATCTACGGGCTACTCGTCCTGGCCATGCGGGTCATCGGCTCGAAGCTGCCCGACCGCTTCGGGACCCTGCGCATGTCGACGATCTCGCTGGTCGGCCAGACGGCAGGGATGACGGTCATGGGGCTGTGGGCGAGCCGGTACGGCCTGTATCTCGGAGCGGCGATCCTGGCGGTCGGCGGGTCGTTCCTCTACCCCACGCTGCTGACGGCTGCCGTCTACCGTGTCGCCGAGCACGAGCGGGCTCGGGCCACGTCGACGTTCACCCTCGCCTTCGAGCTGTCGGCGGGGCTGGGCGGCCCGCTGCTGGGGTTCGCCGCCGCGCTGTTCGGCATCAGGGCCGCGTTCTTCGGCGCCGCGCTGGCGGCGCTCGCCGCGCTGCCCTTCCTGCTGTCGTGGGCCGCCCGGCGTCCCGATGCGCTCGTTCCGGCCCGGGCGTGAGCGCCGGGAACGTCCGGCACCACGACTGACGGTCACCCTGTGGTGAGCAGCTGCCAGGCCCGGTCACGCTCGTCGTCGTCGAAGCCCTGGACGACGGCGGTGAAGTGGGTGGCGCCGGCCGCGGCGATCTCGGCCAGGCCTTCGCCGACCTGATTCTCGGTGCCGATCAGGGAGATGTCGGCCGGCCCGGCGACGCCCTCGATGTCGAGCATCGCCCGGTAGGAGGGGAGCTCGCCGTAGATCGTCAGCGACCGGGCGACCATCTCACGGGCCTCGTCGGCCCGGTCGGTCACCCACACCGGCAGGCTGCACACGATCGCCGGCTCGGGCCGGCCGGCGTCGGCTGCGGCCGAGCGTATGCCCGGCACGATCTGGCGCTCGAGCGTCTTGGGTCCGACGCACCAGAGGATCGTGCCGTCGGTTCGCCGGCCGGCGATCCGGAGCATCTGGTCGCCGAGGGCAGCGAGCATGACCTTCGGCGGCTCGGTGGTCGGCAAGGGGGCCTCACCGACGAACGACCACACCTCACCCTCGTACGACGACGTGCCGGTGGCCAGCAGCTCCTGCAGCACCCCGAGGTAGTCGAGCATGTGGCGGATCGGTTTCTCCCAGGTCAGCTTCCACCGCTCCTCGACCGTCGGCCGGTGGGCGAGGCCGATCCCGAGGATCGTGCGCCCACCGGTGGCGGACTGAGTCGTCAGCGCCTGGGCGGCGAGGGCCTGGGGGTGGCGAGGCCAGGTCGGCACGACCGCGGTTGCCAGCTCGATCTCCGAAGTCGTCGCCCCGGCCACTGCGAACACGGTGAGCGCATCGACCAGGCCCGTCTGAGCCAACCAGTAGCTCGACAAGCCGGCGGCTTCGGCACGGCCGATGTCGGCGACGAGCGCCTCGAGGTCGGGACGGGTGAGCAGGCCGGAACCATTGATACCGATCTTCATGGAGGCACCCTAACCCGGCCCTCCCCCAAGCGCCCCGGAGTCGGCGGCCGCTAGCGCCCCTCGAACATGGGGTCGCGTTTCTCGCCGAACGCCTTGGCCGCCTCCTTGGCATCGGCGCTGCGCATCGTCGCTCCCTCCATCGCCAGCGACAGCGGCAACACCTGAGCCGACACGGTCCGCAACCAGTTGTTGATCGGGACCTTCGATGCGGCGATGGCCAAACCGGGCCCTGCAGCGAGGCGGTCGGCAATCTCGAGCGCCTTGTCCATCAGGTCTTCGTCGGCCACGACGAAGTTGACGAGCCCGAGCCGCTCGGCCTCGGCCGCGTCGAGCCGGTCGCCGGTCATCAGGAAGTACTTGGCCCGGTTGACCCCCATCAGGAACGGCCAGATCACCTGGCCGCCGTCGCCGGCCCCGATGCCCATCTTGACGTGGGTGTCGGCGAACACGGCGCTCTCGCCGGCCACGACGACGTCGCACAGCAGGGCGATCGTCGCTCCGAGGCCCATCGCGTAGCCGTTGACCGCCGAGAGGATCGGGATGTGGGCCTCCAGGAGGTGGTCGACGATCATCCGGGCGTCTTCGAAGGTGATCTTGTGGGTCGTCGCCGAGCCGGGGCTGAAGTCGCCACCGGCGGAGAACGCCCGCCCGGCCCCCGTGAACACGAGCACCTTGACGTCGGGATCGGCGTCGGCATCGCGACAGATGTGGGCCAGTTCGTGGTGCATGTCGCCGTTGACGGCGTTGAGCCGTTCCGGCCGGTTCAGCGTGGCCACCGCCACCCCGTTCGGTCGCTTGTCGATGGCGATGGTCGTGTAGTTGGCGTCCTCCAAGGACATCGCAGCCTCCTGCTGTATTGGGATCGTTGCTCGATGGATCGTCGTCGGGTCGTCGTCGTCGCGTCCGGGTCGGTTGGTCTCCCTCAGCGGCCGCCGGCGGAGGGAGCACCCGCTTCGCCGTAGATCACGGCCTCCTGATCCTGGGGCACGTAGAAGTACGATCCCGGCCGGAAGCGGTAGCCGAGGTCGCCGAGGAGGCGCCGCTGACGGGGGCTGAGCGCGCCGTCGACTTCGGGGGTCAGTTCGTGGTCGTAGGAGCGGACGAACAGCTGGCAGTAGTTGTAGAGCAGGGTCTTGCGGGGCCGGCCCGAGTGGTTGGGAGCCGGCCCGTGCCACAGGGCGTGGGGAAAGAGGTAGCAGTCGCCGGCCTTGCCCTCGAGCTGCTGAGCCCCATCGGAGTGGGGATTGACCCGGGCCGTCTCGTCCCGCCACGGGAACTCGCGGCGGTGGCTGCCGGGGAACACGGTGAAGCCGCCGGTGTCGTGGCCGGCGACATCGGTGAGCAAGTACATAGCCTTCATCGCGATGGGGCGGCTGGTTTCGGTCACTCGGATCTCCCGCAGGCCCTCGCCGCCGTCGGTGTGGGTGTAACCGGCGAACTTGTCGGTCGATGGGCGGACGATGGCCTGGGTCATGCTGAGCATGATGTGGGGGCCCATCAGCTCGACGATGAGGTCGAAGATGCCCGGCCGATCGATCAGGTCGATGAAGTGCTGGCCGTAGCCGAGGAGATCGCGGCGATCCATGAAGCCCTCGGGGCTGGTGCTGGCGGCGTGGTCGAGCCAGGCGTAGTGGCCGAGCACGTCGACGTCGGGCTCCCAGCCCGGCTCGAGCCGCACGCGATCGAGCTCGTCGTTGAAGAACGCCACCTCGTCGTCGTCGAGGGCGCCTTCGATGACCAGGTAGCCGTCGTCGGTCCACTGTCGGCGTTGATGGTCGGTCAGCGT
>JAOTYQ010000678.1 GCA_029861725.1 Acidimicrobiia bacterium
CGGGCCGTGATCGGTGAAGTCGAGAAGCCGCCACTGGAACCGGAAGTCGACGGTCTTCTGGTCGGCCACGTAATCGAGGATGACTTCCTCCACCTCGTTCTGGCCCGTGATCGTCTTGAGGTAGGGCGACCAGTTGTGCTCGGCCTCGGCGTACCCGCCGGTCTGGCGGGTGAGCAGCAGCTGATCGAACGGGGGCAGCGAGACCCGGTGGATCTCCCGGCCGTGGAGGGTGGTGACCCACAGGTACTCGGCCGGAAGGTCGGGCGGGATGCCGGCCTCGGTGATGGCGCGGTCGACGCCCCAGCGGCGGTAGTACTCCATCGTCCGGTTGGCCACCGCGTTGGCCCGCGGGTGGTCGTTGAGGCCCGGCCGCTCCTCGATCACCAGGCACTCGATGCCTCGCCAACCGAGCTCGGCGGCCAGCGACAGGCCGACCGAGCCACCGCCGACCACGATCACCGGGTAGGTGTCGGCCAGGGGTTCGTCGGTGCGGATCATGTCGGCTTGGCCTCCGGTCGGACAACGGGCCCGAAGGCCCGGATGGTGACCGACTCGAACAGGCCGGCCCGGTTGTACGGCTCGTCGGCGATGAACTCGACGGCGGCGCCCCGGTCCGGGAAGTCCATGACGATCAGGCTGCCGATGGCGGTCTCGCCGTCGTCAGCGAGCAGCGGCCCTCCGACGTACATCGAGTCGAGGTAGCGGCCCACGAACTCCCGATGGGCATCGCTGGTCGCCGCCCGGAGCGCGGCGCCATGGGGCCGGTCGATCATGTGGATGGCGAACAGCACTAGCGGCTCCCCTTCGGCGGTGATTGGACGACCGCCCGGAACGACGCCCGGTCGCGGTGGCGGGCGAGGAACGATGCCAGGACGTGGTTGAAGGCTTCGGGGGCCTCCAGATTGGCGAGGTGCCCGGCGTCGTCGAGCACCGCCAGGGTGGCGTCGGGCAGGAGGTCGAGCATCTCGTAGCCGATCGACGGCGGGGTCAGCCGATCCTCGGCCCCAAAGATGAGCTGCACAGGGACCGCCAGCGCATGAAGCTCGTCGGCCTGGTTGAAGGTGACCGACGCCCGAATGGTCTTCAAATAGGACTCGGCCCGCAGCGCGAGGAGGCTGTCGCGAAGCTCGGCCCGGGCCTCCTCGCTCGCCCTGGGGCCGACGAGGGACTCGATCAGCTTCGGGGCCAGGTCGGCGAACGTCTTGCCTTCCTGGAGAGGTCGTTCCCGGAGCTCGATGTACTCGGCCTGCTTCTCGGGCGAGAGGGCGTTACGGAACCCGTAGAAGCAGTCGCACAGAGTCAACGTGGCCACCCGATCGAGGCGTCGGGAGGCGAACTCCATCAGGATCCGGGCACCCATCGAGAGCCCGACGAGGTGGGCCTGCTCGATGGCGAAGTGATTGAGCAGGCGCTCGAGGTCATCGCCGAAGTCGGAGAAGTGCCGGGGGCCGGGCACGTCGCCAGAGTCGCCGTAGCCTCGAGCGTCCCAGGCGAAAGTGGTGAACGATCCCTGCAGGCTCTGACGCTGTCGCCGCCAGTTGTTGCGACCGCCGCCAACGCCATGGAGCAAGACGACCGGTGGGCCCTCGCCCGACACCTCGCAGGCCAAGGTCGGCACCGGGGGTCTGGCCTCGGTGTCGTTGGTGCCCTCGACGAATCGCAGCATCAGCTTCCGTTCACACCAGCACCGAGGTGACGAGGCGCCCGTCGTCGACCACGGTGATGTCGTCGATCGAAACCGTGCAGTTGCGCATCGGTAGATCGAAGTGGCAGTTGGTGAACCGATCGGCGAACTCGTTGGCCCCGGTGGAGAACAGGAAGCTGCCGGCGATGGCCCGCATCTCGGTGCCGTTGATGTCGTCCTTGTCGTACATGGTCAGTGAGTCCCAGCGGGCGCCGGGGTTTAGTCCCCAGCCGACGTGGGAGACGGCGTAGGCGTTCGGATCGTCCCAGCCTTCGTAGTAGGTGCGCATCAGCTGGGCGTCGAGTCCGTCGCCATCGATTTCGGTGACTCGATCGTTCTCCACGGTGAGGGTGACGGGCGACTCGACGTACCGCTTGAAGGTTAGGTTGATGTCGCCGATGTCGAGCACGATCGTGCCATTGGTGGTGTTCTCCAGCGGGAAGCAGAGGCAGAGGCCGGCCGGCCAGTAGGCGATCTTGTCATCCGGGCCGAGGATCCCGCCGCCACCCCGGCTGGGGGCGCCGGTGATGTCGACGGTGAGGTCGGTGCCTGCCGCCGAGGTGACCCGCATGGTGCTGGCGGCGTCGAGCATGGCCAACGCCTTGAGCGACCGCTCGTGGACCGCCGGGTCAGGTCGGCACCGTTCGAGCACCTCGGGGTGCTCGTTGGAGATCATCAGCACCCTGCCGCCGGCGCCGAGCAGATCCTGGCGGGCCTTGCTGTGCAGCAGGCCCTCGACGGTGCAGTCGACCACCAGCGAGCAGGCCCCGAGGGCCTGCATCACCTCGGGCAGGTGGTCGTAGGCGTAGGTGGCACCGGTGGAACGGACCGGCAGCGGATCCTTCAGCGGCGGTGATCCCACGGTGACCCGGAACCCGCGAGCTCCGATGCGCTCCAGCGCGTGCTCGGTCAGCTCGACGAGGACCGGGCGGCTCTGGCTCTCGGCCAGCACGCCGATCAGGTCCCCCTCGGACACTCCCGAGAGCCGGAGGAAGTCCTCGAAGCACGAGATCCACTTCGGTTCCAGCACCTCGATCATCGCGCTCCCCTTGATGCCCGTCCTCGTGTCGGCGGGGCGGGTGCCAATTCTCTTCGTCGGGCCATCGGGTTGTCGAGTCTGCTCGTCGGCGGCTACGACGACGCCATCGTTGGCTTCCTCGCGCCGACGACTGCTTACGTCACGATGAAGTAGTACTTCCGTAGCGTCTCGGTGATTTCCCAGGTGATGTGTGACCCCTTGGCCACGAGGAACGTGTCGCCGGCCGTGAACGTGTCGGAGCGGCCGTCGTCGTGATCAGTGATCGTGACCGACCCGGACAGCAGCGTCATCATCTCGTGGACCGGGTAGGAGTCGATCTCCATGATCGAGGGTGCGCACTCCCAGACTCCCGTCAGCACGCTCTCGTTCTCGGACGTGAAATAGGGGTGGTGGCGCTCGGATGTGTCCTCGGTGGAGAAGGCAGCCGCTGGAGTCTCGTGCGACGGTTCCCACGTGTCGGGTTCCGGGTGGAATCTGATGACGTCTCCCATGGCTTTGGTCCTCGTTTCTGCTCGGCTACAGAACCAGATCGGCGTCGCGCCCCAGGATCCGCCGCGCCTCGCGTACGCCCGATCCCATCGCACCCTCGACGAAGCCTGCGC
>JAOTYQ010000118.1 GCA_029861725.1 Acidimicrobiia bacterium
GAGGAGCCACTGCAGTCCGATCCACGGCGCCCGCCACGCCGCCAGACTGGGCTGCTGGGAGACCGGTTGGGTGCAGGCGTGCTGGATGTAGAGCTCGAGGTGGTCCTGCAGGTTCTCACCGGCACCAGGGAGGGCGGCGACGACCGGGATCCCAAGCGACGAGAGATGGTCGGGTTCGCCGATCCCGGACAGCTGAAGCAGTTGCGGCGAGTTGAACGCACCGCCACAGAGGATCACCTCGCCGGCACGAGCCACGTGGGTACGGCCGAGGCGACGGTACTCGACACCGACCGCCCGGTTTCCACCCAGGAGCACCCGGTTGGCCATCGCCCGGGTCACGAGGCTCAGGTTCGGCCGATCGAGCACCGGGTGCAGGTAGGCCCGGGCGGCGCTGAGGCGACGGCCGCGGTGCACGTTCTTGTCGAAGGCAGCGAAGCCCTCCTGCCGCCACCCGTTGACGTCGTCGCTGCGGCGGTAGCCGGCCTGGACCCCGGCCGCGAGCCAGGCCTCGAACAGCGGAGCTTCGGCTGGTCCCCGTTCGAGGACCAGCGGGCCTCGGTCCCCCCGCCAGCCGTCGGCTCCTGCGAGGCACGTCTCGAGCCGCTTGAAGTACGGCAGGCAGTGCGCATAGCCCCATTGCTCCATGCCGGGGCTGGCGGCCCACTTGTCGAAGTCCATGGGGTTGCCCCGCTGGAAGATCATGCCGTTGATGCTCGACGAGCCCCCGAGGACCTTGCCCCTGGCGTGGTAGACCCGGCGACCGTCCAGGTGGGGCTCGGGCTCGCTCTCGTAGCGCCAGTCGTAGAACCGGTTCCCGATCGGATGGGCGAGCGCGCCCGGCATGTGGATGAACAAGTCCCACCTATAGTCGGGCCGTCCCACTTCCAGGACGAGGACTCGGTTGCCCGGATCGGCGCTCAGACGGTTGGCGAGGCAACAGCCGGCCGATCCACCGCCAACGATGATGGCGTCCCACGTCGCTTGGTTCCGGCGAGGCCTCACCCCGAGCGAGTGTGCTACAGCGCTCGGGCTCAGGGCTGCCCTCAGGCTCCGTAGACCGGGGCGTCGGGGAAGAACGCGGCCCACGCGAACCAAAACTCATTGCGGTGGGTGACCGGCTGGAGCTGCTCGCCGGTGAGCGGACCGTCGATGCCCTGGCCGAGCAGGGTCCAGGTCGTTCCGGTCTCGGCGTCGGTGAACCGGTCCTCGCCAGCGCTGGCGAGGGTGAGCAGCCGATCGCCGACCCGGCGATCGAAGGCCAACCCGGAACCAATCGCTTCGCCATCGGCGATGCTCTGCGTGTCGAGAGCGTCCGCGGTGTCGCCGCCCCACAGGACCGCGATGGGGGTGCCGGCCAGCTCATCGTTGATGGCAAGCTCGACGGCGATCGTCTCGAACGGGTACGCCTTCTCCTCGCCGTCGATGGTGACGCCGACCACGCGGGACAGCGCCGGGAACCGGGGATCTGGCTCGCCGTCGAAGAGGAACGGCGTCGTGCTCGAGCTGTACCCGAGATACGAGTTCGTGCCGTAGTCGGTGCTGAAACCGGTCTCCCTCGACAGCGACAGCGCGTCGGGGAAGTTCTCGACCACGTCGCCGTAGGCCACGATCGACGTGGGGATGAAGTCGAGCTGGGTGCCAGCCAGCTCACCCACGATCGCCTCCCCGGTCAGCTGCTGCCACAGCGTCGTCGTGCCATCGTCCCACATGACCAGGTCGCTGTTGCGGAGAAGGCCGGACACACCGAAGCGAACCGCCTCGCCGTCGATCCGGGCGTCAAAGGTGATGGCAGTGTTGCACAGCGGGCAGAACGTGACGACGACGGGAACATCGCCGAAGCGGTCGTTGACGATCTCGTGGCGGGTGAGTATCGACAGCGGGTAGAAGCGGGTCTCGTCGTCGAGCTGGACGAGGGCGCCCGGCTCCCGATCATCGAGCCAGGTGGCGGCAGCGATCGGTTCGAACTTGGGCGTGTCGATCGGCGGGATCGCGTCGCGGGGATCGACGGTGGGAATCCCGAGGATGAGGTCGCCGAGGTCGACGGTCTGGCGGGACCAGTCGGTCGTCCATGGCTCGGTCGCCTGCGCCACCCGATTGTCGAGCGCGCTGCGGGGGTTGTCGGTGACGACCGTGACCCCCTCGTCGGAGCTGGTGGCTCCGACGGAGACGTCGAACGGCTCGTCGGTCTCGGTCGGCGAGAACAGCTCGACCTCGGCCGCCTGGTCGTCGGCTTCGTCCGCCTCGTCGACGGCGTTGCCGCCAACGGCCTCGGTCTCCGAAGACTCGGTCTCCGAGGACTCGCCGGGATCGGAGGCCGACTCGGCCTCGTCGGTCGTGGCGTTGGAGCAGGCGGCGGCCAGGAGCGTCAGGCCGATGGCGGTGGCAAGGAGGCGTTTCACGGCCGCACCGTTCTCTCGAGGAATCGGGTAGCCGATGCAACCGTGCGGGCAGGCCGATCAATTCCCGGTGCCCCTGTCCAGCGGTTGGCGGGCGTCCGTGCTCCTGCCCGGAAGCCGCTTCACGGGCGGGCAGCTTCACCCAACCGAGGCCAACGATCGACATCATCGAGCAACTACACTTCGAGGTTCTTCCAGCTCGGGCTACAGAGGGCGGGCTTGGCGATGAGGACTAACGGGAGGCGCTCCAGGGGAGCGCTCGGACTGGTCATTGCAATCGCGGTCGTCGTTTCAGGCGCCGCGACCCTCCTGGCGCTGCGCTCGCTCGGGGAACGGCAGGCGCCAATGCTGGGATCGGAGACCATCGAGCCCGATGTGGCCGCCAGCTTCGGGCTGGTGACCAGGACCGACGACGAGACCCCGTCGACGACCTCGTCAGCTTCCCCGGACACCGTGCCGGCTTCCCCGGACGCCGGTGAGGCGGCAGATGCCGACCCTGAGCCGGAACCGAGCCCGCCGGCGGGCTCGGTTCGGAGCTACTCGATGGCCGGTGGGGTTGTCACGGTCCGCTTCGCCGAAGGCGAGGCGTCGCTCGTGTCGATCGAGCTCAATGAACCGTTCACCGCCGAGACCTCGACCATCGACGGCCGCCTCCAAGTGGACCTGCGCGACGGCGACCGTCACTCGCAACTCAGCGCGTGGGTCGAGCCCGGCACCGACGACGGCGTGAAGGTCATCCTCGACGACCACTGACCCGACGGCCCGGGGCCGGGATGGGGCTCAGGTGCGGTTGAGCTCGCCGAGCAGCCGAATGGATTCGAGGGCATCGGCCTGGTTCGGCGTCATGCACCGGATGATCACGTCGTCGTAGCCGAGGTCGCCGAGGGCCCGAAGGTCCCGGGCAGCGTCCTCCGGGCTGCCGACCACGAGCTGGTCGATCGACATGCCCCGGTAGCCGCGCGCCACGAGGCGCTCGGCCTCGGCTCGAGCCCGGTCACCGTCGGCCAGCACCAGCACGTCGCGTCGAACGATCGACCGTGGCACGGACCCGGCCTCGTCGCACGCCTCGTGATAGGCCGCGAGCAGCTTCTCCGACTCGGCCGGGCGGAGCCCCGGACCGCCGTACCACGCCGCGCCCAGCCGAGCCGCCCGGCGCAGCGTGGCGGCGGCGTGACCTCCGATCCACCACTCGACGGCCCCGGTCGGTCGGAGCCCGATCGACACCGGGCCGATGCCGAACCGCTCGCTCTCCACCGTTTCGCCGGCCAGGAGGCCCCGCACCAGGCGGATCGACTCGTCGGTGTCGGCTCCCCGCTTCCGGAGATCGGCGCCGAAGGCCCGGAACTGCGTGGCGCCGTCGCCGATCCCGGTCTGGACGATGAACGGCGCGTCGACCATCGAGGCCAGGGTGCCCACGTGCTCGGCCACGAGTACGGGGTTCCACAGCGGCAGTAGGAACAGGCAGCCAGCCGGCCGATCGGGCCACTCGGCCAGGAGCCGCCCGAGCATTGGGGTGTTCTGCATGTACCACCCCCGCTGGGCGTGGTGGTCACCGATGCTGAGGGAGCTGAGCCCGGACTCGTAGGCGGTAGCAGCCCGCTCGATCATCATGGCCGCAACCGTGGCCGCACGGTCGGCTGTCAGCGACGATGACGTGGAGATCCCGATCCGCACGGCGCTCACAGGATCCTTATCTCGTCGGTCACCACCCAGGGCAACGAGCCCGGGGCGACGAAGTTGGGCTCGTCGGCCCTCGTTGCCGCCAGCTCGTCCGACGCGGCCGCCGCCCGGGCGGTCTCGAGATCGGAGAAATAGACGACCGGCACGCCGTCGAACTCCGGCTCACGAGCGTTGCGATACTGCTCCGCGCTGGTGTGGTTCTGGACGTACCGGACCATGCCGGGCACGGCGGCCGCCAGCGGCCCATGGCGATCTCGCCAGTAGGCTTGCGCCTCCTCGACGCTGAGATCGGGGCGACGCTTCATCCAGGTGAACTGCTTCAGCGCCCCCTCGGGCGGCTGGCCGTCCTTGATCACGACCTCCCGGACGAGGAGCTGCCTGCGACGGTTCGGGTCGATGAAGGCGTCTTCGTCGTCCATGAGCGCTTCGATCTCGGGCGTGCCTCGATGGGCCCGCAGGGCGTCGAGATCGTCCCACCAGGTCTCGGCAACGCCGTCGCAGTAGGGCTCACCCTTGGTGTAGCCAGCGTCGGTCGTCGGGTTCTGGTTGTAGGCCCGCAGCCCGGGAAGGACCAGCACCGTTCTTGGGTGCTCCTCCCGCCAGTAGGTCCGGAAATCGTCGAGCGACATGTCCGGCTTCCGGGAGAACCAGGTCAACACCTTGATCATGGCAGCACACTAGTGGCCCAAGTCGAGACGCTCAGGGCCGACCGGTGAGCCGCAGCTCGTCGTCAGCCGGCGGTAGGGCCGGTTCGAAGCCATCGCGGAGGTGGGCGATGACGACTGCCGTGTCTGCGACCGGCCCCGGTTCGGTCAGGATCGACGGCAACTGCTCGAGGGTCGCCAGGCGCACCCCCTGCACATCGACGGCGGTCGACCGGATCTCTGACGGCAACGACAAGACGTCGCGCAGCACGACGAGACCGTGCACCGGGATCGGCGCCACCACCGACCGAACGGCGTCCATCTGGCGGAGCATGTCGTCGACCATGGCGCCCCGACTCCGGTCGGTCCCGAGATCGGTGATCGCCGGCTGGCGGTCGATGCCTTCGGGTCGGGCTCGCGTGGCGACGACAGTCACCCCCCGGCTCGCCACTGCGAGGTGGTCGATCTCCGGTCCCCGGATCAATCGGTCGAGCGGGTCGTCGGTCTGACTGCTCGGTCGCACGTCGTGGAGCGACTCGACGCCCCCGAGTCGCTCGATAGCGGCGCTGACCTCGGCACCGAACTCGCCATCGACCGCCCGAGCGAGCGCCGAGCGGAGGGCGCTGACGGCATCGGCCTCCGCGGTATTGCGGGGCGGTGTTCGGGTGGCCGTCTCGATCGTCGAGGCCACCAGTCCCGACATCCCCGGTGCGACACGTCCCGACAGCTGTCGCCGCCGATCGCTCGTCACAGGCGAGCCAGTCCGACGTTCGTCGTCTTCGTGGCCATGATCGTACTGACGCTGAGCCAACACCAGCAGTGCGCCCACCCCCGCGATCAATGCCGTCAGAACGACCAGAAGGATGAACGAAGACACAGGCTTGCCTCCTTCGCCCTCGCCGGCCACCAGGCTAGTTCAGACCCCATCGGCGGCACCCAACGACACGACCAAAACGCGGTGCGGCCGTCGGGACGGGATCCGAGGTCGCAGGGCCCGACGACCGGCGACCCGATGCGGCGCAGACCGTCCGGCCAGGGGCCTATCATGAGGGTCCGGATCGACGGCGAGCGGTCTCAGCGAGGGGTTGGCGGGATGTCGAGGGGAGAGGGCCGCAGCGGGGGTGGCCGTTGGCTCGGCGGGCACAGGAACTGGGTGATCACCGTCGCGCTCGCTGGCGCCGTGGCGGTGATCGTCGTATGGGCCTGGCCGATGATGGGCCCAAGCGCGTTGTCGACCGCCGACCAGGAAGAGCTCGGCCACCTCGTGAACCAGCCGGACGATGGGCTTTCGGCCAGCGATGAGTCTCGGGACAACCCAAGCAGGGCCTCGATGACGGCAGCGCTCGAGAGCGGGCAGATCGAGCTCAGCGGGCGACTCCCCACCCTTTCGGTGGCGACCAGGGTTCGTGAAGTGGCCGGCATCGTCTACGGCACGAGCATCGTCGACGAACTGAGCGTCGACGGGTCGCTGTCCGATCCCGCCTGGGGACCGGTGGCCGGCGACGTCGTCGCGTCGCTGCCGCTGATCAGCACCGGAGAGATCCATCTCGAAGGCGACCTCGCCAGGCTGCGAGGCACCGCCGGCTCCCCTCAGAAGAAAGCCCAGTTCATCGGAGCGATCGAGCAGATCCTCGGCCCCGGCATCGAAGTCGTCGACGAGATCGATGTGATCGAGCAGATCCAGCCCGTGCTGCTGATCGAGAAGGTCGGGCCCGACGAGATCCAGCTGGAGGGACTCCTCCCCTCCCCCGCGCTGGCCGCCAGGATGCAGGAGGTCCTGGCCGAGACCTACGGCGGCCACGTCTTCGAGGCCGACTTCACCTTCGACGAGGGGGTGGAGGAGACGTTCACCCTCCACAGCCTCCCCCGGCTGGCCGGGATGCTCGCCAAGTTCCCCGTGTGGGAGGTGAGCTACGTCGACGGTCGTTTCGAGAGCTCGAGCGCTGGCGCAACTTCCTTCGCCTTCGACAGCGTGAAACTGCCGATGGACACCCCTGTTCTCGACAGCTTCGCCATGAGCATGACCGGGGTTCCCGACCTCCAACTGACGGTCGTCGGTCACACCGACTCCACGGGCCCTTCCGCTTACAACCAGGGTCTGAGCGAGCGCCGGGCGGCAACCGTCGTCGACTACCTCGTCGCCCAGCACGGCCTCGACCCCAGCCGACTCACCGCGCTCGGACGGGGCGAGGAGGAGCCGATCGCGGCCAACGACACCCCCGACGGTCGGCTGAAGAACCGGCGGGTGGACTTCTTCATCGAGATACCGACGAGTTGACGCGGCTGTAGTACTAGACCGCCTCGGCCGAAGCCCCTTCAACCGATACTGCGAGCTCGTCCACTGCAGTGGCATGGCTCCCCCGGCTCCTCACGATCACCCGATTGCCTGCCATGGCAGGCGACACTACTGCGAGGCCTCTTCGACCGGGGGCAGCGAACGGGGTCGGACGTCGGGAACAGCGACCGCCGGACCGTTGTTCCTTCCTCCGAAGACCGCGGCCGGGTCGGAGAGCGAGACCGCGAGGACACGAGGAGACGAAGTCATGGTGCATGCACGCAATGCGATCGCAGAGGCCAATGCTGCGCTCGGGAACGGGCTCGGCGGCCGGGTGCTCGAGCCGTCACCCCCGGCCATCGATGATGGGGAGTACTACGCCGACGATCCGGTGGCGACCGACGTCGCAGCCGAGCGGATCGTCTCGCCGGTCGACGGCGACCTCAGCTGGGCCGACGTCGTGGCTGAGCGGCCCGATCTCGCCGCCTGGGCGGCCGAGCGCTGGCTGGGCGGACCTCGGCGGTTGCTGCCGATCCCAGACGGGCTCGCCGAGGCCCGGACCGCGCTTCACCGACTCGCGACCTACGTGATCGCGCCGGCCAGGCACCGGGTCACCGGCAAGTTCGGGTTGCGCTGGACCAAGGGAGGGTTCGGCACGCCGTTCTTCGGTGACGATGTCCAGATCCGGGTCGAGGGCGATCAGCTGATCGTGCAAGAGGGTGATTCGGCCAGAGCCACGACGATCACGTCGCTGGCGGCAGGCGCCGAGTTCATCGGATCCGACATCGATGGCGAGACCGCCGCCGAGCACGATTCGCCCCCGGTCGGAGACGTCGACGCCGATCTCGGGGTCCGGGCCGAGGTGACCGAGTTCCTCTCGTCGTGGTGGGGCATGGGAACTGCGGCACTCGAGATCCTGCGAGCCGACGCTGCATCGGTCGATCCCAGCAGGGTGCAAATGTGGCCTGGCCACTTCGACCCGGCGATCGAAGTCGGTGACGAGGACCGCCGAGCGTCCTACGGGGCGTCCCCCGGAGACGGAGGTTCCATCGAGCCCTATCTGTACATCAGCGTCTGGTGGCCCGACCGGCTGGAGCTCGACAGCGACGATCCCTTCTGGAACGCCGAAGGCTTCACGGGAGCGCTGCTCGGCTACGGCGAGATCGCGGTGGCCGACGATCCCGTGGCTGCCGCAGTCGAGTTCTTCATGAACGGCCGCGACCGGTTGCTGGCGGCAGCTGGGAGCTAGTGCTCTTCCACGGGGACCCGGAACGAGGGCGACGCCCACTCGGATCGGACCCGGCGCTGACCCGAGCAGCCGGTCAGGCGAGCTCGGCCAGGATCGACGCGAGCACGTCGGCGTCGTCGGGGTTGTTGACCGGGATCGAGAACTCGATGCGTTGCACCCGGTTGCGGTAGCGCTCATTGAGCTCCGCCCCGATCCGGTCGTGGGTGGCGACGGTGGCCACCGTGTGGAGCATCTCGTCGGTCACGAGCGTTGGCAGATCGTCCCACCGCTGTTCGCGCGAGTACTGGGACGCACGTTCGGCGATGTCATCCCAGCCGTGCCGACGGAACGTGCGGCGGTAGCTCGGGGTCGAGAGATAGAAGGCGACCCTCGCCCGAACCGTCTCGGCCACTTTCTCCAGGGTGGCCTCATCGGCAGCGGTGCCGACCAGCGGCTTCATGCACACCTCGACCTCGGTGACATCTCGACCGGTTCTGGCTGCGCCAGCGGCCATGGCGGGCAACACGTCGGCATCGATGAAGCGCGGCGTGCACACCGGGTGGAGCCTGATTCCGTCTGCCACCTCGGCCGCCATGGCGCACATGTTCGGCCCGATGGCGGCGACGTGGATCGGTATATCCGGATGGTCGATCGGTCCGGGATCGAACAGGGGCACCATCAGATCGAGTTTGTAGTGGTCGCTCGCGAACTCGAGGGGCGTTCGCTCTTGCCAGGCTCGCCAGACGGCCCGGATCGCGTTGATGTAGTCGCGCATCCACGGCGCGGGCGGGTGCCAATCGAGTCCGAACCGGCGCTGGACGTGGGCTCGGACCTGGGAACCGAGCCCGAGGATGAACCGCCCGCCCGACAGCTTCTGGAGTGACCACGCCGACATGGCGGTCACCGTCGGCGAACGGGGGAAGGCCATCGCCACCGAGGTGCCGAGGCCGATACGGGTGGTCGCGGCCGCACCGAGGGCGAGCAGCTGGAAGGGATCGTCCTTGGTTTCCTCAACCAACACCACGTCGAGCCCCAGCTGCTCGGCCCGGGCCGCTCCAGGGCCGAACTCGCCGATGAACAGCGGGGTCTCGGGCTCTCGGAGCCCCGGATCGAGCTTGCCAAGGGGCAACAGCGATTCGACCAGCATGGCAACGGCTCCTCTCTCCGCCCGCGGTCAGCTGTGGAAGTCGGCCAGACGTGACGCCTCGGCTGCGACCTCGTCGGCCACCGGCGACGGTAGAGGATCGAAAGGCTCGGAGTGAACCTGACCGTCGTCGAAGCGCCAGGTACCCGCCACCGCGCCGTCGACGAGGAACGTGCCGACACCGGCGGGATTGGACGTGCCGAGCGCGACCTTCCGATGAGCCTCGGTGATGACCGCCGCTCGCTTGGCGTGAACGAGCAGCACCGCGTCCCACATCGGCAGGAAGCGGATCGGAGCCGGGGTGTCGGGGTCGGGGAGCGGTCCGTAGGGCAGGTCGAGCAGTACACCCCCCTTCTCGTTGCGGAACCGGCGTAGGTCGAGCCGCTCGATCGACGGCTCGAGCGACGCGACGGGAACGCCGGCCCACGATGCGACGTCGGTCAACGGGGCCGGTCCGAACGCCCGGAAGTAGCGCTGGGCAAGCAGGTCGAGCCCGGCCGAGACCTCGACTTCATCGACTCGGGGGGTCGTCGGATCGATCCAGTCGTTGGCCAAGCCAAACAGATCGGCCCGCGGGTGATCCCACGTACCCTCGGGCGGGATGCGGACGAGATCGAGCCAGAGGACGACGCCCTCGAATGCATGCCTCGGATAGCCGGCGTTGTCGGTGTCGTCCAGCAGCTGGCTGTGGGTCCGAGGACCGTCCTTGAGGACGGTGGCGAGCTTCTCGGCAAGGTCTCGGTAGGCGAGCTCGTCGAGGCCCCGTGAACGCGAGACGCGGAGCCACCAGTCCCGCCGCGCCCGTCGCACCCCGGCGGCCATCATCACGAAGTCGTGCTGGGAGACGACGTGGATCGTCTGCCGCATGAGGCTCGCCTGGATCACCGATCGGTCTTCGAGCGCGTCGGTGAGCTGATCGCGTTTGAACCCCGCCACGCGAGCCCAGAGCCCGAGGTAGGCGGAGCGCGACTGCGCTTGCAGGCCCGCCACCTGTTCAAGGGCCGGCGGTAGCTCCGACGACTCTCGATCCAAGAGATATTGACGGGCTAGAAGTGCCCGATTGAGCTGCGCGGTCGTCAGGACAGGCTCGCTCATCGATCCATCGTGGCTCATCTTCTCGCGTTCCGCCCCAGCCGGCGACCATTTTCACCGTCCCCCTTGCCGTCGAGGTCTGGCCAACGGTCGCCGGGGCGAAGTGTAGTAACGAGCCCCGACGACTCCGCAAACAACTCGGCTCGGCCTCCAGGCCGACGAGCGACAGCGCGAAGGCGGCGGTGCCCGGCGGCCGGCCATAGGCTCGCAGGGACATGACGACCCGAAACCCGAGCCGGATACGCCGGCTGGCCGAAGAGCTCGACGAGATCGACCCTTCCATCCTGGCGTCGCCTACCGAGCCTGTCGCGCTGCTCGAAGAGCTCGACTACGCGCTGCGTCCTGCTGTCCACGAGCGGCGCGTCCCGAGCTACGGCGCGTTCGTCGAGCCGACGACTCCGCTCGCGGCTTGGGTCGAGGCGGCAGGCTTCGAGGTGAGCAGGCGACGGGTCGAGGATCTTCGCGATGCGACCGTCCGCCGCTTCGCCGACGGCATCGTCAGCTGGGTCGTCCGCGACGGCGAAGGGGTGAACGATCTCGTCGTGTTCGACCGCAGCGTCGGTTCCGAACGGGACCTGACGATCCTGGCGGCCGCCACCGGCGGCGCGATCGTCCAGCGGCACCCGACCGGTCGCATCCGGGCGGTCGGAACGTTCGGCGTGCTCCGACGCGACGACATCGACTGGCACCTCGAGCCGCCGGTCGAGCGGTGGCTCGACCTCGATCGTTGCCACGCCGATTCGTTGCCCGGCACCCTCCTCACCCGGTTCGTGCGCTTCGCCGTCCACGACGTCGGCGCCCGCCGAATCGGTGCGCTGTTCGTGATCAGTCCCCGCGGTCGCTTGCTGTCTTCGGCCGAGCGCCGCTACGGCAAGCCGCCGGAGTTCAACATCGACCGACCAGCCGACCTCGCTCCCCTCTACCACATCCTCGGCCAGCTCGACGGCGCCGCAGTATTCGACGAGTCGGGCACACTGCAGGAGCTCGGCGTCCGGCTGGTACCGAGCGTCGATGCGGAGTCCAACGTCGACCGGTACCGCGGCACCCGTCACACCTCGGCGCTCCGCTACAGCTACGACGACCCGGCGGCCACGCTGATCGTAGTCAGCGAGGACGGTCCGGTCTCGGTGCTGCGGGCCGGGGTACGCCTCGGCCAGTCGGCGTGATCAGACCTCGAGCGGGAGGCCGGCGGCCACCCAGTCGCTGAGCGAGCCGTCGTAGATGCCGACGTCGCCGTGGCCCAGCAGGCTGAGCACGAACGCGTCGCTCGTGGCCGCGATCCCTCCGCCACACCAGGTCACGATCCGCTCACCCTCGACACCGGCGTCGGCAAACACTCGCCGCAACTCGTCGAGCGGCCGGTACCGATGGGTGTCCGGGTCGACGAGATCGACCGCGTATACGTTGCGAGACGATGGGATGTGCCCAGGCCGGCCGTAGGAAGCGTCGGTGCCGTCGTGCAGCTCGGGCGACAGGGCGTTCACGAGGCAGACCCGGTCGTCGGCCAGCGCGGCCTCGACCTCTGCTCGACCGACCACCGTACCCGGTCGGGGCTCGGCGACAAGTGCCGCCGGCGGGTGGACCGGAGCCGGGGCGGTCGAGACCTCCCGACCGTCGGCACCCCAGGCCCGCCAGCCGCCGTCGAGGACAGCAGCCGAGTCGAACCCGATCGAGCGGAGCAGCCACCAGGCCCGGGTCGCCCACATGTTGAACGCCCGGTCGTAGAGCACGACCCGAGTGCCGGCGCCTATTCCCCGACGGCCGAAGGCATGGGCCAGAGCCTCGGGGGCGAGAGCGGTGAAGCGGAGGTCGGACGACGGGTCCGACAGCTCGTCGACCTGGTCGAGAAAGGCGCTTCCGGGGATATGGCCGTCGTCGTAGGCCCTTCGACCCGACTCGACCTCGAATGGACCGTCGCCGGACCGTCGGAGCACCACGGTGCAATCGAACACGCGGAGATCGG
>JAOTYQ010000679.1 GCA_029861725.1 Acidimicrobiia bacterium
GAACGCAGCGTCTTCGATGGCGTCGCGATCCAGCCGCCCGCCGAGTGCCGCCGGATCGGTGTCGATCGTGGTCGGGCCAACCGCGACGGACAGTGGAGCGGCGGCCAGATCGGCGTCGAGCCCGTCGAGCACCGCGGCGAGCTCGGCCTGGTCCATGCCACCGATCGGTGTGGTGCCCAGCGAGGTGTTTCGCTGCACCTGACCCGACGTGAGGATCGAGTCGACGGCGAAGGCGCCCAGATAGAGGGCGATGAGCCCGACGATCGCTATCAGCGCCACGCGGCCCGTCCGGCGTTGTTTGCCTCTCCTGCCCTTCAGCCGTCGCTCGGCCTCGACGGCCAACTCGCCGGTGGGGTCCACCCCGGGTTGAACCGGGATCGTGCCGGTGACGGTGGCTGCGGCGGTCGCAGCAGCCACGGCAGGACTCGGCGCAGCCTCGGGGCTGGGCAGGGTGAGCGCATCGGCCACCGGTCGGGTCGACAGGGTGCCGGTCGGGTCGGCGGTGGGGATCTGGACCGTGGCGTCCGCCGCCGACGAATCGGGAGGTCGGGGATGATCACCGTCGACGACGGGACCTCCGGTGATCGGGGGCATCTGCACCGTCTCGGTTCCCACGAGCACGGTCTCGGCCGCGGCCTGTCCGTCGCTTGTGGTGTCGGGGGCCGGGTTGTCGGAGACCGTCGTTGTCGGGTGCTCGGTCGCCGAGCCCAGGAACTCGTCGTTTCCGGGCGTGGTGGCCGGGACGGGGTCGGTTCCAGCCGCTGGACCGTCGCCCGGATCACCGGTCGTCGCGGTGTCGGCGGTGCTGCCCTTTCCGGAGCCGCTCTCGTCGGGTCCGGTGGGGCCGATCTCGGTCTCGGCAGCGGTGCCGGCGCCGTCGCCGGCGCTGGCACCGTCGCCGTCGGTGCTCGGTGGGTGAGCCGGGGTGACGGCCTCCCTCAGATCCTCGGCTTCGGGCGCCGCCCACCCAGCAGATGGTTCGGGGATGTCGTCGTCGGGGACGCCCCCGTCATCAGGATCGTCATCGGTCCGATAGGTGGGGGCGGTCGGTGCAGGGTCGTCGGCGAACCGGAGCGGGCCGGTTGTGGCGCCGACCACGTCGCTGATGTCGGGAAGCTCGTCGGTGCCGTTGGCCCGCTGGTCGGGCCCGGTGAGCGCGCTGGAACCGAGGCCGGGTTCCGACCGATCAGCCGCCTCGGATGTCGATGATGCCGCGGCTGTCGACTCACTCTCTCCCGTTGAATCGCTCACCACCTACCAGTCTGCCACGCAAACGCACAAAGGTTCGGTCATCGTTTTCGGGCTCGTCCGGTGATGTGTCATGATCGATCTCCGAAACGGAGGTATTTCATGAGTGGTCTGTGTGAGGGCCGAGTGGCCATCGTGACCGGAGCCGGTCGAGGTATCGGCCGCGAGCACGCTCTGATGCTGGCGAGCGAGGGCGCCAAGGTCGTCGTCAACGACCTCGGCGGCGAGATCGACGGCACGGGTGGAGACCTGTCACCGGCCCAGGAGGTCGTCGAGGTAATCACCGGTTCGGGAGGCGAAGCGATCGCAAACGGCGACGACGTCTCGAGCTGGGAGGGTGCCCAGCGGATGGTGAACATGGCCGTCGAGACGTTCGGTGGCCTAGATGCGGTCGTCAACAACGCCGGCATCCTCCGTGACCGGATGCTCTCCAACATGACCGAGGCCGAGTGGGACGCCGTCATCCAGGTCCACCTGAAGGGCACGTTCGCCCCCTCCCGATGGGCCGCCGCCTACTGGCGGGAGCGGGCCAAGGCCGGCGAGACCAACGATGCCCGGATCATCAACACCAGCTCGGTATCCGGCATCTACGGGAATCCCGGGCAGACCAACTACGGCGCGGCCAAGGCCGGTATCGCCGCGTTCACGATCATCGCGGCCCAAGAGCTCCACCGCTACGGGGTGACCGTGAACGCCATCGCTCCTGGTGCCCTCACCCGCATGACCGAGAACCTCGGCATGGGCGAGCTCGACGAAGCTGGCAAAGAGGCGATGAACCCGCGCTGGATCGCTCCGCTCTGCACCTGGCTCGTCAGCGAGGAGTCGGCTCCGGTGACCGGTCGGGTGTTCGAAGCGAGCGGTCGGGTCCTCGGCGTCGCCGAGATGTGGCGTCGCGGTCCCACCGTCGACCCGGTCGATGACCCCAACGAGATCGGACCGGCGATCAAGGAGCTGATGGAGCAGGCTGCCCCCAACTCCGACATGCAGGGCGCCCCGATCACGGGACCGGGCCGGCCGACGCCATTCTGAGCCACCGATCGACGCACCGACGTGCCGCACGACCACCGGACCGAGCAACCAGACGACCGGACGACCTGACGACCGATTTTCTGACCGACACCACCACCCACCCGTAACACACCGCTGCACACGAGGCGGACTGCGAGGACACCTGACCATGCCAATCAATCCTGATGCTGTCGGCGCCAAGGGCGAGCCCCGCCGGGCCTCCTGGACCGCCGACGACTGCCTGCTCTACGCCCTCGGCATCGGTGCCGGCGTCGAGGACCCCGTGAACCACGAGCTGGAGTTCACCACCGAGAACACCGCCGGCGTCGAGCAGAAGGTGTTCCCGACGATGGTCGTGCTCCACGGGTTCACCGGCACGGGCGGCAAGTCGGCCATGAGCGAGGCCGGCAGCTACGACCCGCGGATGATGGTCCACGGTGAGCAGGGCATCAAGCTGCTTCGTCCGGTGCCGACGAGCGGCGAGGTCGAAACCGTGGACGAGATCACCGGCATCTACGACAAGGGCAAGGGAGCGGTGGTCGCCAGCAAGACCGTCGCCACGCTCGTCGAAGACGGGCAACCCCTGTACGAGACGACCTCGTCGATCTTCATCATGGGCGAAGGTGGGTTCGGCGGCGACCGCGGCCCGACCGAGAAGGCGAATGTCGCTCCCGATCGCAATCCCGACTACGAGGTGAAGGCCCAGACCCGCCCCGATCAAGCGCTGCTGTACCGGCTGTGCGGCGACCGCAACCCGCTGCACTCCGACAAGCAGTTCTCCGACGTCGGCGGCTTTCCAAAGCCGATCCTGCACGGCTTGTGCACGTACGGGTTCACCGGGCGGATGCTCCTCCACACCCTGTGCGACTCCGACCCGGAGCGATTCAACGGGATGGAGGGTCGCTTCTCCTCGCCGGTGCTGCCCGGTGAGGAACTGACCGTCAAGGTCTGGGACGCCAGCGATGGCAAGGCGATCTTCCAGACGTTGGGAGGCGACGGCCGTGTCGTCATCGACAACGGCGGCCTGACCTTTAGCTGAGTCCCCTAGGCTAGAGGATTTT
>JAOTYQ010000681.1 GCA_029861725.1 Acidimicrobiia bacterium
TCGAAGACGACCTTCGAGCGAAAGGGACCGATCAGGCGAGGGTCCTCCTGGTCGAGACCTCTGGCTTGCCACGCTTCAAGCCGACCCGACACTCCTACCGAAACTTGGCTTCTGGGCATTCGCCAGTTTCGCGGACTGGCCCCTTGGCAGAGCCTCTGTTGAGGTCCCGTGAGGTTCGTGGCTATTTGGCGGCCCGAACGAGCCGGCTCCGGTTGAGCCACCGGCCTACGGACGCTGGGCGGGCCCTGTCGATGGGTCGAGAATCCTCGTAGCGGCGGATGGGCGGAGCGGCTAGCTTGCCTCGGTGACGGGCTACCGGCGGAGGTCGAGGCGATGACGAGGGTACTGGTCTGGTTGGTGACGATCACCTTCGGGTTGGCGGCGGTGGCGGCCAGCCCGGTCGACGCCACCGGTGGCGAACGGTTTCCGTCGCGCATCCCCCTGCCCGATGGCTTCTTCCCCGAGGGGATAGCCATCAGCGGACGGACAGCATACGTTGGCTCGCTGGTCGACGGCGCAATCCAACAGCAGGATCTCCCGACCGGTCGGTCGCGGGAGTTCGCTCCCCCGCCGGGCGAGAGCCGGATCGCAGTGGGGATGGACGTCGACCGGTGGGGTCGCCTCTGGGTGGCCGGGGGCGGGCCAGCCGTCGACCCCGACCTCAGCGCCAGCTTCCGCGTCTACGACACCAAGACCGGCGAGCTCCTGCTGGAGCAGGACGTCGAAGGCGGGTTCGTGAACGACGTGATCGTGACCAGGCACGCGGCCTGGTTCACCGATTCCATCGTGCCGAGCCTGGTCCGGGTGCCGCTCGGGCCCGACGGATCGATCGGGGCGCCACAGCTCGTGCCGCTGGCAGGCGACTGGACCCAGGCGGTCGGCTTCAACGCCAACGGCATCGTGACCACCCCCGATGGCAAACACTTGATCGTGGCCCAGTCAACGGCCCCCGACGTCGAGGGTGCCGCCCTGTATCGGGTAAGGGTCGACCGCCACGGCGAGGAGCTCGACGCCCGGCGGATCGATCTCGACGGCACCTTGGCCGGAGCCGACGGGCTCGTGCTGGTCGGCCGGACCCTGTACAGCGTGGCCGGAGCCGACGGCGTGGTGAAGATCCGCCTGTCGCCCCGCCTTGACCGGGGTCGCATCGTCGACACCCTGCCAGTGCCCGACTCCATCTCGCCGACGACGGCCGATGTCTTCGGGCCAAGGCTCTATGTGGTCGACGCCAAGTTCCCCCTGTTCGGCGATCCGACTGTGCCGTTCGAGACGACGGCGATCCGCCGCTAGGGCCGGCCCCGCCGGTTCGGCCCATCAACCCCCGAGGCAGAATCACACCCGACGACCTGGCCCACCGGATCGCCCTATTGGTTGCCGAGTATGAGAACGCCCGCGACAAGCAGTTGATCGATGGCATCCTCCGGCGTCGACAGACGTCGGGCGCCGGCGGCGGTCGGGCTGTCGAGCATCTAGCCGCGAACGCATGGCTGGGTACGAGGGCGTGATCGCCGACCTTTACTTCAACCCCAACAACTAGGCATCGATGCCTGAGCCGTGGCCATCGGGCATGCCGGGTGCGCTGGGATCAGGTACATCTTGGCAGCCCAGCCCGGAGTTGAGCTGTAGACGTTGAGCGTCGTGCTCGGCGTGACCATCGCACTCGGTAGTCTCGGTTCGGCCGGACCCAGCCAATCGTGCCCAGGAAACAGAATCCGGCCGTGTAGCTTCTTCGCTTAGGTTTCAGCGGGAGTCTCCGGTCGGAGGGAGCCCAGTGGCCAGCACCAACCCGGTGACGACCGGACCTGCGATGGCAGTCGATCGACCACACATCGTGGTCACCGGCCTCATGGGCGTTGGCAAGTCGACGACCGCCCGAGCACTGGCCGAGTCCCTCGAACTCCCGCACCGCGACTCCGACGACGACCTGCAGCAGCTCTTCGCCGCATCCGGGGCCGAGCTGGCCCGGCGCCACGGAGTCGACGAACTCCACCGGCTAGAGGCCGCGGTCCTCCTCGGAGCACTGGCAGCCACCAACCCGGCGGTCATCTCCGCCGCAGCATGGGTGGTCGAGGACCCCCGATGCCGGGACGCCCTGGCCCGACGGGCAACGGTGATTGTGCTCGAAGCCCCGCTCGACGTCGTGGCGGCCCGGATCGCTACCGGGCATCACCGCCGCCCCATGGACCGGGCCGAGCTCGAGCGTTTGGCCACTCAGCGAGCCCCGCTGTTCGAGACCGTGGCCGACCTCAGCGTGGACGCTACCGATGATCCGCAAGTGGTGGTGTCGAAGATCGTCGAGAAGCTGTTGACCCGGTGACGATGTCGCGAGCCGAACCGATCGTGACGATGAGCCATCCTCACCGCCCACGACAAGACCAGATAGACGTACGCGGGCCCATCGTGATCACTCCGAATGCAATGAGCAGCCACGTGACAACCGTTGGTTCCATGTCAGTTCCTTTCGCGAAAGCCATCCGCCAATCTCGGCCGCCGGGGACGGCTGCGGCGCGAGTTCGGCATCGGTGCCGACAACGAGGCTGGCTTCGGGTCCGTAGCCTCACAGGACGCCGTCCGCTTCCCCCCGACTGCGGGACTGCTGGGCGTTCTCGGTTCCCGGTACGCCGGCCTCGTCGCCCGAGGCGTAGATCACGTGGTGCAGTTGGTACTGGTCCCGCTCCCCGGTTTCGGGGTTCTCCGGGTCCTCGGTTCGGACACCGTGACGCTCGGTGAGGTGCTTCACGTTCTGGAGCTGGCGCAGGGCCATGATGGAGTCGATCAACGGGACCAGCAGGAGGCCGAGCCACCTGGTCGGGCCGGCCGCGGCGAGGTCAACCCGCATCAGCAGACGCGAGCCGTCACGCTCTGGCACCACCGTGTACTGCCACGCCGACCAGGTCTGCGCTCCAAGGAGCGGATCGTTCGGGGCCCACCAAACGATCTCCCGGCCCGGCTCGAGGTGCCGGAGGTAACCGATCGACGCAGCGTCGCCGACGCACGGTTCGGGAATCCATCCGACGATGTGGTGCGCGGATGCGCGGCCGCCGTTGTCGAGACGGTCGTGGCTGTACCAGCCCGCGCCGCGACCGTTCTGCGCCAGCCACGGCCACACCGTCTCCGGCGGAGCATCAATGGAGATCGCACGCGTGATGCGCACGCGTGAGCCGGGCACTCCCTCGAACCACTCGTCGCCGGTGCTGGTTGAAGCGATCTCCTCCGGCGTCGCACCCCAGCGCATGCCGCGACGCGTCCACACCACCACGGCAGCGAGCACGCCTAGTGAGACCCCGACGATGATCCTGATCAAGCGCATGTC